>JBBKVK010000166.1:0-19051 GCA_037968395.1 Saprospiraceae bacterium
TGACCCTTCTAGGGTCAATAACTGAATAGTTGCCATAATAATAACAAATCATTTTCCCAACCCCAAAATCTAAATAATTGGACAGTCAATGTATCTATTCATCGAAATTTGCTATTTGAGGAGTTTCTATCCTTTCAGATTAATTACGTACAGGTCAAAATACGTGACGAAATAGTCTAAATCCTCATTTGCTATTTTGTAGCCCAAATTCACCCACTATTTTTGACCTAAATTCTTTATATCATTAACGCAGTTATTCATATCACTCTTCAAACCATAACAAATGAAGCCAGTCAATTTAAGTAAAATGAAACTTATTAATGTGTCATCTTTAGTAATAAACCGTTTCTGTTTTTTTAATTTAAAGGCAGTTTTTTTTCTTGGTATATTTACTTGTTTATCCCTGCAATTAAAAAGTCAGTGCACTAATATGGTTAAATGGCCTTCAGATAATATTCAAGCGTCAACTTTTAATATTTTACAAACCGTTTCAAACACTCAATATGCTGGGGATTACTTTGTTATTCAAGGGTTGGCAGTAGGGGAGACTTATCAGTTTGCATCATCAAATGCTGGGGATTATATAACAGTAAGAGACAAAGATGGATTGACTTTAAAAGGTAGCGGCAATACCCCTTACTCTTATGTGGTTGTTGGGGACGATATTGTAACAGTACATATAAATTTAGTTTCACCCCCATGTGGCAGCCAAAGTCTATCTCGTACTACAACCTCACAATGTACCACATGTGATCCTGTGCCACCAAATGTAGGTGTCGGCACAAACACTCCAATATCTTCACTTGATGTTAATGGTAAAATAAGAGTCAGTGACGATGCAAATTTACCAGTAACAGGTATGATACGATGGAATGATGCTCAAAAAGATTTTGAAGGGTATGATGGCAGTGCTTGGAGGTCTTTTACCAAGTCATCGGCTACTTGGGGAAACCTCCCCAAAAATGAATTGATAGAAAAACAAAAAGGTATAGCTTCAGATGGATCAATTAGTGATGTTTTTGGTTATACTGTATCCATATCAGGTGAATATGCTATAGTCGGAGCACCAGGCGACGATATTGGACCAAATGATAACCAAGGTTCGGCCTACATTTTCAAACGGAATGGCACCTCTTGGACTCAACAAGCCAAACTAACAGCCGTTGGTGGTTCAGCAAATGATTATTTTGGTTATAGTGTTGGCATTTCAGGAGATTATGCGATAATAGGTTCTGTGTTTGATGACATTGGACCAAATGAAGATCAAGGGTCTTCTTACATTTTCAAACGCAGTGGCACCTCATGGATTCAAGAAGCAAAACTTATTGCATCCGATGGTGCGACAGAAGATGTTTTTGGTGTTAGTGTATCCATCTCAGGCGATTATGCCATAATAGGCGCTCCTTATGATGATATTGTTGCTAATGAAGATCAAGGGTCTGCCTATATCTTCAAACGCAATGGTATTTCATGGACACAACAATCCAAACTTATTGCAACGGATGGTGCAGAAGGTGATTTTTTTGGATATAGTGCAGTATCCATCTCAGCCGATTATGCCCTCATTGGTGCTCCAAATGACGCAATTGGAGCAATTGATTTGCAAGGGTCTGCCTACATTTTCAAACGGAGCGGTACCTCATGGACACAGCAAGCCAAGCTCATTGCTTCCGATGGTTCAACAGATGATTTTTTTGGTATTAGTGGTTCCATTTCAGGTGACTATGCCATCATTGGTGCTTTTAATGACGACATAGGACCAAATGGTGATCAAGGATCTGCATATATTTTCAAACGGAGCGGCACCTCATGGACACAACAAGCTAAATTGGTTGCCTCAGATGGGGAAGCAGAAGATTTTTTTGGAAGTAGCGTATCTATCTCTGGCGATTATGTCGTCATAGGTGCTAGAGTGGACAAAATTGGATCAAATACTGACCAAGGGTCTGCCTATGTTTTCATACGGAGCGGCACTTCATGGACTCAAGAAGTCAAGCTTACTGCATCTGATGGTGCAGAAGGTGATACTTTTGGAAGTAGTGTTTCCATTTCTGGCGATTATATCATAATAGGTGCTAAATGGGTTGATGTTGGAGCAATTTTTGAACAAGGGGCAGTGTATTTTTTTAATAGGTGATTTTTAAATTTACCATTAAATTCCATAGTTGAAGGAAATAAAAGTTTAAACCCATACTGATTAACCTAATCAAACCTTCTGATTTTCGATTATTTACACTCTTTCACATACTTTTACAATTGAAACTTGAATAGGTACCATTTTTCATTGTAAGTTTGGTATATAAGCTTATTAGCTCTTAAGTTGTGAGCTAATAGTTAAACAAAAAAGAAATGATGGATTTGGGAAGAGTTAAGTTTATTATTGTTTTAGGTGTTTTGACCATGTTTTTATCTTGTAAAAGTCAAGATGTCAAATTGTCTGAAAAAATCGATGGTTCATTTACCCATGGTGAAATAGTTTCTGATTTAGATTCTAAGTAAATGACATGAGTTCTGAGGTCAAATTGTTTAAAAAGTATTGTTTTTAGATTATTCTATCTAGAATCACGGTCAAATTAAGATAATTGAGTATTTTTATTGGTAGAATATCAAAGCATGTCTTTGGACACTTATAAGAAGAAGATGATATTAAATTGATATGAATCATAGTTATCAACAATTAATACCATGAAGAAATCATTTTTTATTTTGATGATGTTCTTGGGAGTATATTCAGTCTTATTTTCCCAATCACATGATAAAATCTTTTATTCCTCATTTAGGCCAGAGGGATGGGATATTCACCTTTCTAAAGATAACGGCAAAACATTTTCGGCTTTCACAACTCATGAAAGTTTAGATTATGATGCTAAAATTAGCCCAGATGGGAAATCGATCGTTTTTACTTCAGAAAGGAATGGACTACCACATCTTTTTATAAAAAATATTGAAGGAGACACCTTACCTCGGCTTTTGGTAAGTAGCAACTCCATGCAAGACCAGGTAGATTTTTCACCAGATGGCAGGTGGATTGTTTTTGTATCTACCCATGAGGATAATGCCGAAATTTATAAACTTCCTTTCAGTCCCGTTGATACCTTGGATATTTCTCAGGCTATAAACATTACCAATAATGCGGGTGGAGATTTTCGCCCTAAATTCTCAAATGATGGTAAAACCATTGCCTTTTCAAGCGATAGAGACCATGCGATCAAACCGCATTCGTTCTTTGTGTTTGCCATGCAACGTATTGGAGATATTTATTCTATCTCTTTAGAAGGTGGTATTGCAACACGTTTAACAGACTCAGAAGGTTGGGACGGGAGTCCAGAATGGTCCAATGATGACAGTGAAATTTACTTTTACAGTAATAGAAACGGTTCTCCATCTTTGTTTAAAATGTCAAGAGAGGGAAAGAATCAAGAAGCCGTTTCTCCTGACAAATTGAGTTGTTTTTCTCCAATTTTCACTGCTAAAAACACTCTACTCTTTACTAACTTGAACGAACAAAATAAAGCATTCTCCATTCTTGGGTTAAATATGGAAACCGGGATGATTGACTCCTCTTTTGTACAGGATTTTGATATGTTTAATGCTGACTATCATTCCAGTGGATTAATTACTTTTCATGGTGGTAAAAAACCCATAGATACTGATAATAATAAAGCCGGTTTCGAAGGAGATTTATTGATAAAAAATAGTCCAGAAACAGCTCTTTTAACTGATAGATCTATCGAATTATTCGGAGTTAGAAGGGCATTCGCAGCGCCTCCTTCAATCGAAGGTGGGCAAATTATCTATGATTATCTTGATGCAAGAGGTCCAAAAGACATGCTAACACCTTATGTTTTTCCGCTGGTCTTATTGCCATTACTTGCCATAATTTGGTTTGTATTCGGGATAGTTGCAAGTATTAAGAAAAGGAAAGAAATTCCCTTTTGGAAATATCTAGTATTTTCAATTTCATCTATTGTCGTTGTAGTGGTTGTTGTATTGGAATTTTTTAACAGGTTTATAAAGCTTACGTCACCTATTAATGACATAAGGTGGTTTACCTTTATCATAATTGGAGTGCTCTTTTTAATGGCTCTTGCTGCACTGTTTTATTATAAAAAACGCAAATCTGATAACAAAAACATTGCCCCTCTGTTCAAACATTATTACCTGATGTTTTCCCTAAATGCCTTATTATTAGTTTATATAGGTGTATTCTGTGGGTCTTTTTTTGATGTTAGTCCCGATTTTTATTCTGTGGACTATATTACTAATAAAGTGACTCATCTTTTTCAATTTGATGCTGACCCAAACTTTAATCCTTTACTTACACGAATAATTGATACGAAGTTCACTCCTGATGGGCAATACCTTCAATTTTCAGTAGGTGGTTTCAGAGCTGACCCCAAAGCTCAAGGATGCATTTACAGGTACAGATTGAAAGATAAAATCTTGGAAAGAATGACTGACCTTGACAGCAATAATGGCTTTGCTGATTTTTCAATGAATAATTCTTCTATGGTATTTAGGAGTGGTAGAACGGGCAATATGGATATATATGTCCTAGAAGATGAAAACTTAACCAACCTGACTAATAGTCCGGCAAGGGAGAATTTTCCAGTCATTTCGTATGATGGTAATAAAATAGCATACTGTTCTGATGTTAATGGGACTGATATAGGTGGGATTGTAAAAACAATGGACATTTTTATTGTTAATAGAATGGCTGACAATAGTTGGAGTGAACCCAAGCAGATTACCACCTATACTGGACAGGAAGGACATCCGCATTTTTCACCCGATGGCAAATGGCTGATATTTACCACTGAAGAGTTTGGTATTAATGATGAGCAGCCTTTGGTGCAACCTTATATCTTCAGCCCACAAATGTATGGAGAAATAACTGCAATAAGACTTGAGGATGGAGAGAAGATCCGTCTGACACACAACAAATGGGAAGATGGTGCTCCACTTTGGATAACATCAAATTAAATATCAAGTTGCGAGGTAGAATATTAAATCATTACAATATTTTGTGTGCTCGTTTATTATGTCAAGCGTTAAATTTAAAAACTAAATCAAAAATGAAACCAATACTACTACTTTTAATATGCTTACTAACGCTAACAATTCAGGCTCAATCTTTTCATGAGTTAGTTACAAATGCTGATAATTTTTATACCGCAAAAGAGTATCAGAAATCTGCAACTGAATTTGATAAAGCCTTCAAAATAGAAGAGGGTAATGCAAGCCAATATTACAATGCAGCTTGCTCTTGGGCATTGACTGGTGATACGATCCAATCCATTAAGTACTTGATGCTTTCGGCGGATAAAGGCTGGAGTAATCTCAAACACATCAAAAAAGACGCTGACATAACTAGTTTACATGCCGTTGAAGGTTGGGAAAAAGTCATTAGTAAAGTTCAAACCAATTTAGATGAGTACGAAAAAGATTTTGATAAACCATTAAAGAGCCAATTGGAACAAATCAACGTTAAAGACCAAACATTGAGGCAACTATACCGAGAGGCAGAAGATAAGTTTGGAAGAGAATCTGACGAAATGAAATACTTTTGGCAATTGGTTTCGGAGCAAGATAGTTTAAATGAGTTAGCCGTTATTAAGATTATAAATGAAAGAGGATGGGTAGGTAAAAGTCTAGTAGGTGGGCAAGCCAATATGACACTTTGGTTAGTCATTCAACATGCCCCGATTGAAACTCAAGAAAAATACTTACCCTTGCTTAAAGAATCTGTAAAGTTAGGCGAGTCCCAAGGCAGTCATTTGGCATTGTTGGAGGATAGAATTCAAATGCGAAACGGCAAACCACAAACATTCGGCTCACAAATCACAAGAGATGAAGTGACAGGCAATCAAATTGTCTATGAAATTTGGGAACCAGAATATGTAAATCAAAGAAGAAAAGAGGTTGGGCTCGGCCCTATTCAAGACTATATTAAACGATGGGGAATTGAATGGACTATTGAGCAAAAGGAAAAATAGCAAGATGGTGAGAGCGTTAATTGCTAAAAGATCTAAAGATAATTTTTGTCACAGAACAACTAACTCAAGTCAACTCAATTAACGTTGTATTTTATTTAAAAGTATGACTAATAAATACTCAGCGAAGTTGTGATGAATTAGAAGTTACTATTAAAAAAAGTGGGCATATTGCCGAGTTAGCAGTCATAAAAAAAACCAAATAAATTACAAAGAGAATGAATAAAAAAAACATTGGACAAAAAATTCTTCACTTTCCTTTGACTAAAATAATAATCGGACTTATTGTTTGCGGATTAATTATTGGACTGGGACAAACTCTAATTCAAAAGGCATTAAACGTATCAAAATTTATTTACAATGAAAGACAAGTTAATTTCTAAGGGATTTATTATTGCTGGATTAATGAATATGACAGTAATAATTCAATCAAAATTTTTCACAAATACAACTATTCCTAAATTTGATCCAGTTGTTATGTCTAATTTTGGACTACTAATGATTGTTATTTGGGGATTGGCCTACATTTCGATAGCCAAACATTATCATATGCTTAAATGGCTAGTGGGAGTCTTTGCAGTCGAAAAATTCATTTATGGATCTGTTTGGATAAACTGGATTATGAATAATAATATTTCAGATGTATATAAAGAAGATCTAACAGCTGGTATATTTTATTCAGTGTATGGTGTTAACGATTGGATATTTTTTGTTTTCTTTTTATCTGTATTTCTTTATTTGTCAAAAGCAGAAAAGGCTAAATAAGTATAATTAAAAATATGGCTTATTTGTTGTGTGTGAGATCAGCTTGGCCATCGACTCTAGCATTACACCTGGCTGATCTATTAATTTTCTTTAATGCCATTATAAATCAATGAGGATATTAACATCAAATTGGCCAACCAACTATCTTCTAAATGCTAATTTTGGATTATTAAACAGGCAAGTACTTTCAATCCTAGATTAATGTTGTATTTTTATAATAATTATGACTCTTGATTACCCAGCGAAGATTTAGAAAAAGATGAAGTACCCAAGAAAAGGTGATATATGTGGGATGAAATCAATATTAATATAGTCAGAAAAAATGAAAGGATGAATCGTTTAATTAAATCGAAAAGAATACTTTTATTAATTCTTGGGTTGTCGATTACTCAATTTCAATGTAAGAATATACAAAAAATTAATCCAAATTTTAGTCAAGCAGAATTTGATAAACTGGCAGATGAAGTTTCAAATGGTAATGTGCCGGATATTTCCGCTAAAACGCTAAAAAAAGAAAAGGAATCATTTATCATTCTTGACTGTAGAGGAGTTAAAGAATATGAAATAAGCCATATAGAAGATGCAAGGCGAGTTGGTTTTGATGACTTTGATTTGTCTCTATTAGAGGATATTCCCAAAAGTGCAAAAATTGTTACTTATTGCACAGTTGGAAAGAGAAGTGAAAAGGTTGGAGATAAATTACAAGATGCAGGATATACTAATGTACATAATTTACATGGAAGCATATTAAGTTGGATGAATGAAGGGAACCCTGTAATAGACAGCCATGGAAGAAAAACTAATAAAATACATGGATTTAAAAAAGAATTGGGATTTGAAAAACATTCCAAAACAGGGGAAGTTGTATATTAGAATAAATGGATATTATAAAGGGTAATCGGCCATACTAACTCATACAAATTCCAGTATTCCCAGAAAGTCGAGCCGGCATATATACGGCCGTAAAGTTACAAGGACAAAATAAACATGCAAATATATAAACACATATATTCCTTTAGTTATGACAATACCGAAAGTGAATTATGCAAGCTCGAGTCGAGATATATTTTTAATAAGGAAGAAAAGAATAAACTACTTTTGTCTGATGTAAAAGTAGAACCTTCGCGGAGTGCTTTCATTAAAAATAGACTTGATATCATTTCATTTTCTAAAGATTATACTACGCTAATAGATAAAATCAAAAATGAAAACATTTGTAAGGAGGGTTTCAAAGTGGAATATTTAGTTTTTAAAGGGGATACTACTAAGTATGCAGATCGACTTGACAAGCTTAGAGATATCGGCTACAGTATTGAAGGCTATCCAGATTATTATAACCCAACAATTACGTATGCTTTATGCTATTGCGAGGGTAATTGGTGTTTTGGTATTTTAATTAAGAATAATGTTGAATGGCATAAACACAAGCAAAAACCAAGTTCATACAGTCAATCAATAGGTGCAAATATTGCCAAATCCATTGTCAATATAGCATCAAATATTAACTTAGAAAGCAAGCTACTAGATGTATGTTGTGGTGTTGGTACTATAATGTTAGAAGCCTGTTTTATAGGAAATGACATAGAAGGTTGCGATATTAATGAGAAGGTATGTAAGGCTGCAAGGGAAAATATTGCTCACTTCGGCTATACTGCAAATGTACACCAGTCTGATATCAAAGACATTAGCAAATGGTATGATGCTGCCATTATTGATTTGCCATATAATTTATCAATGCCCGCAACTGAAAGTGAAGTTTTGCACATTATTAAGTCGACATCAGACATCACAGATCGACTTGTAATCGTATCTACTTCAGATATTACAAACTTAATCAACAACGTAGGCTTCAAAATATCAGACCATTGTAGCGTTAGTAAAAGAGGCAAAGTAGATTTCGCTAGAAGAATATGGGTTTGTGAGAAATAGTGGCTGCATTTCAAATGTAAATTGTTAAAAGTTAATTATTTTTTTGCTTTGCCCCTTCCCTTAATCCCTGCAATGAGCATTGCCGAAGTGGGAGGTAAAAAACTGAACATTAACCATTCTCAACTTTGAACTTTGAACAAATAACTAAAACCAAATATCTTTGAACTATTAACTTTGCAAGAATATGGTTATTGACCTACTTTTTGATTATACATCACTTAGATACCGTCATTCAGAGACTTCATCATTGTCAATTGATAATTGACTACTTTTTTACTATTCGATACACTATTCGATGTGGCGTTGTTGACGTTTTTGCTGCAACTTTGACGTTACCTACTACGGCTTCCATATATGGTTTATAAATGGAGACTACTCCTGCTTTTCCGCGAACCACTTTGGTTGCATTGAATAAAGACCTGCCTGGTGCAGAGACCGTTCTGACAACGGCTTTAGCTATGCTGCTATTGACCATATTTTGTGCGCCTTGGATACTGCCTTTGCCAACTGTTTTCGCGCCTCTTCCAACAGTTCTAACTCCGCTTAAACCATAGCTTCCTGCCTTTCTTACTCCTGAGGCGCCATATTGCCCAAATTTTCCTGCGCCCTTGACTGCAGTCTTACCTACGTCTATTGTGGCACTTCCAACTTTTTTTGCTGAATTAACTGTGTGTTTTGTGGCACTTTTTGCGACTTTTTTAATGTATCCTAATTGTGCATTAACATTAAAACTTCCTATTAGAGTTAGACAAGTGATAACAACGATTGACCTTTTCATTATAATTTATTTTATGTGGTTAGATAATAAGTACATGGCAAAGATATAGAAGATCACATCCCTATAAATTCTCCTTTTTGACGGTTCTATCAATATCCTCATTTATGAGGAGGGGATTAATTCAATTAAAAAGCGAATCGTTTTACAGCATTAATTGGGAATGATTTTTTTTCTATTTAGGATTAATAGAATTGGAGAGAAGTTATGGGGGAAAGTTATGAAGAATTAGGAGGGTGCGGGTGTCAGCCTGGCAGGCAGTCTAATAGCTATAAGTGAAGACTTCCCCTTCATGCAGTCATTCATAATTCAAAATTTCCATTTAAAGATTTAGTAAGCAAATTTTCATTGATGGTGGAGAAACTATCATGGCTTGAGCTGAAAGGATTAATATTTTTATTATTATATTCATCTTCTGTAACCCTTGATCAAAAAATGCAGTTCTAATAGTTTTAAACCTTATTTTTGCATAATTTTATAGTTGAATGAATTTACGTCCTTAGTAATGCTTTTTGAAGAGCTTCGAATAATGAATTTTATACAACATAGTTATATTTAATACTATATTGCATTAATAAAAAACAGCATGACAAATAACATAAAAAAACCTTCGCCTGAAGCGAAAGCGCTTTCTCTTTTTTTAATGGCCTTTAAATCGACCAGCTCTGTTTATAAAGATAAATCACAGCGACTCAATAAGCTGTGGGGCTTGGTTAAATCTGACAAATTAAGTAACAAGGAATATATGGAGGAAGTGCAAAATATGTTAACGTCGTATGGTGGATATGAAGAAGTAGTAGAAAAAACGGTCAAGTTTTATATTGAAAAAACGGGTGATTGGAAATTAATTGGAGAGGATAAATATTGTCAAGATGCAAAACTAGTCGCTAATAAGATCTTAAAAAAGTAAGTATGAGACTTAAGTTAATCCTACAAAGTAAGTTTTCGCACTTTAATAAGTGCTTAACATTGACATTTTTTGTTTAGCGGCTACGCCTTGGTTTACAATGTCTTCGACTGTTTGTTTATTTTTTGTAGATAAGCTGTTTAGCTGTTAAGATTTTTGCCTGCAGTTTTGGAACAGCCTTCTTTAGGGACTATGCCTAGGTTTAGAGCTTCTCTGCTTGGAGAATTGGCTAGTTTGCTGTTAAATAAGCATCAATTATCAATTATCATTTTTTCTCAATCTCTCCAATCTTTCCAATCTGTATTCTCCTAAAAACTTACTATTTTTGATTTTTTGACAGACAATAGTATTTCTGTACATACATTTTTAATGAAAGTCTAGATTTTGAGGGTGACCTTGCTCACTTTTTCGTTGTAAAATATATAACTATACCGATGAGGGATGGCACTCTTTTATTGATTTTTGTAATTAACTTAATTGATTGATATGCGTTATTTGTTGCTAGCTTTTTTATGGACAAGTGTTGGGTTTTGTTATGCTCAATCTGACGCGGATAAAATAGATCCTAAATTACTTGGAGAACAGGAAAGCTATTCTGCCGTAATTGTATTTAATAAACAAGCAGATTTGACTAATATTAAAAGTATAAAAGGAAAAAACCAAAAAGCTACTGCTAGCTATAATCAGTTGATTGGTAAGATTGCTGACAGCAAAAAAAGTGTACAACTATACTTGTCAGAGAAAAAAGTTAACTACAGAAGTTTCTACATAGTCAATATGATTTCGGCTATACTTGATAAAGACCAAATTAGAGAGATTGCTAATTTCCCGGAAGTAAAGAGCATTATTGAAGATGCTAGATTTGTGATGGATCAACCAGAAATAGACAGATCAAATGGAGGAGAAAGAACTACGGAATGGGGTTTGCTAAAGATCAAAGCTCCAGATGTATGGAATCTTGGTTACACAGGGCAAGGTGTGATTGTAGGCGGACAAGATACTGGATATGAGTGGGATCACAATGCCTTGAAAAGTAAATATAGAGGATGGGATGGTAGCTTAGAGGACCATGATTTCAATTGGCACGATGCTATTCACTCTAATAATGGGTCAAACCCTTGTGGTTTTGACTCTCCTGTTCCATGTGATGATCATAATCATGGCACTCATACTATGGGCACCATGGTTGGAGACACTGCTAATTTTAACATTGGAGTTGCCCCTGGAGCTAAGTGGATTGGCTGTCGGAATATGGATCAAGGGGATGGGACCTTAACGACTTATGTGGAATGCTTTGAGTGGTTTCTGGCTCCATATCCTGTAGGTGGCACTCCATCACAAGGAGATCCAACTAAATCTCCCCACGTCATCAATAATTCATGGTCTTGCCCAAATAGTGAAGGCTGCAATCCGACCAACTATGCCGTTATGGAGTTGGCTTTAAATAACCTAAGATCATCTGGAGTTGTAATAGTGGTATCAAATGGCAATAGTGGTTCTGGTTGTAGCACGACTTTTAGCCCACCAGCTTTCTTTGAGAATAGTTTTTCTGTAGGAGCGACAAATAGTGCAGATGCAATAGCAGGATTTAGCAGCAGAGGTCCAGTATTAGCGGATGGGTCTAATAGAATGAAGCCCGACATAAGTGCTCCTGGAGTATCTGTTAAATCATGTGTCAGAAATGGTCTCTATAGCTCTTATAGCGGTACAAGTATGGCTGGCCCACATGTAGCAGGATTAGTGGCATTAATCATATCAGCTAATCCAAATCTTGCTGGTGAAGTAGATCAGATTGAAAAGATCGTAGAACAAACGGCCATTCCTTATACCTCGACGAATAATTGTGGTAATGTGCCTGGAACAAATATTCCAAACAATACTTTTGGTCATGGTAGGATAGATGCTCTAGCAGCAGTACAAAAAGCGATAAAAGAAATAAGTGTTCCCTTTATAAAAGTAGATCAATTCGGCTATAGACCCAATGATAATAAAGTTGCAATTATGTCTGATCCGCAAACAGGGTATAATGCAAGTGATAGTTATACACCACCTGCGAGTATGTATTTAAAAGATGCTTCTACCCATGAGATATTATTTACAGCGGCTCCCACAACATGGAACTCTGGAGCTACAGATCCTTTAAGTGGTGATAAGGCATGGTGGTTTGATTTCTCTACCTTCAATACGCCTGGCACATTTTATATTTCTGATAATGCTGGAGAAAACTCAGAAGAATTTGTGATTGATGAAGATGTTTATGTCGATATTCTAAAGACAGCTTTTAAGACATTCTACTATCAACGTTGTGGCCATGATGTCTCTAGTCCATATGCTTCTCCAGCGTATCATGATGGGGTTTGCCATACTCAAGATCAAACTGCAAAATTTATCAACGACCCCAATAATGCTTCACTATATAAAGACTTGTCAGGAGGCTGGCATGATGCAGGTGATTATAATAAATATGTAAATTTTGCCCACGATGCTGTGTTAGACATGTTGTTTGCATACGAATTCAATCCGGAGGCTTGGGATGATAATGCAGGCATCCCAGAAAGCAACAACGGCATACCTGACCTTCTAGACGAAGTTATATATGAAATGGAATGGCTGATTAAGATGCAAGATACTGACGGAGGCGTTTATGCTCTGGTTGGCGTACAAAATTATGCCACTGCAAGTCCGCCTTCTTCCGATAATGCGATTAGATATTATGGTCCTAAGACAACAGCGGCATCCTATTCGACTGCGTCAATGATGGCAGCTGCAGCAGTTCAGATTGGTAAAATAAATAATACTGTAGCCCAGAACTTTGCTACCATGTTACAAACCAAAGCTATAGATGCTTACAATTGGGCAGTCGCTAACCCAAATTTAATATATAATAATGCAGGAATCATAGCTGCTGGCGAACAGCAATTGGATGCTTATGGTACGGATATGAGAAGGTTACAAGCCGCAATTTACTTATATCAGTTGACCGATGATAATACATACAAGACTTATGTAGAATCAAATTATGCAGTAGCTCATATGATAGATTGGCCTTTTGTATACCCATTTGAAACAGTCTTGCAATCTAGCCTATTGCATTTTAGTGTATTATCAGGAGTTTCTGCCGCTGTTTCAGATAGTATTAAGAATATTTACCAAAATGGAGTTGAAAACTATACAGACTTACTGCCCTCTGTAATAAATGAAAGTGATGCATATAAAGCCTTTCTACTCAGTACAAATATAGGGTGGGGTAGTAATCGTACTCGATGTAATCTTGCAAACATATTTCAAGTATATAAACACCACAAACTTAATAGTGCAAATGATGGTATAATAAAGGAATCTATGGGTGATTTTATCCACTTTATGCATGGTGTGAATGCCAATGGATTTGCCTACTTATCCAATATGGAGGAGTTTGGTGCAGATAAATCAATCAACACCATTTACCATGCTTGGTTTGATGAAGGCTCTGTTTGGGATGATGTTAGAAACTCGTTATACGGTCCTGTTCCTGGGTTTATTCCAGGTGGGCCAAATCCAGGGTGGACTTTAGATGGATGCTGCCCTAGTGGCTGTGGCAGTAACAATGCTGATTGTGTGTTGCTTTCCCCACCTGATGGTCAACCAGATAATAAGTCATATTACGACTGGAATAAAGGCTGGCCTCAAAATTCGTGGTCTGTCACTGAAAATGCCATCTACTATCAGAGTTCATACTTACAGTTACTATCTGCTATGGTCACAAGTACATCATCCCAAGGACTCTTTGGGCAATCAGTGGATTTTAAGACGAAGGATGTCGTTGTAGGAAATAGCGTAAATGGACTCGTCTTAAAAAGCCAAAACAACACTTGGCATAGACTGACTGTGGCTGATAACGGCAAACTTAGATGTTCGCTCATCTCTGCACCTTCCGACTATTCTACGATAGCTTTTAATTCAAACTTTTATATTACTCAAAAAGATAAAAGCTTAATTCTTAAATCTCCAAATAACAACTATTGGCAGCTACAGATAGGGTGTAATGGATCACTTAATTCTACTTTAGTAAGCACACTGCCTAACGAGCATTCCTCTCTACAATCTGGTGACCTAGTAGTCAAAGACTACCCTTATAGTGTAATCATAAAAGACGAAAACAACACCTGCTTTAAGATAACAGTAGACGACAATAATAAGATTTACTCTACTCCAGTGACTTGTTTGGATTAGGATTGGTACCTTTTATGGCCACAAAATAACACTTAGGAGTCAGCCTATAATCCCAATTCGACAAAGCTCAGTGCAATGCTTTAGGGTAAGGAAATTAGAGTTATCTTTAGGACCATGGCTTTACCCCTCAAAATTAAATGACAAAGTAAATACTTGTGAAACGACATTCTCTAATACCTTGGATTCGTTGAGGGAATTATTGTAGAGCAGCAAGTTACCAAGTCCTCTTCCAAATTTGATCTCTGGTGAGAAGATGAAGTAAGGATAGAAAAATTGCATTCCGACACCAACCTCCCATTGGAAGTCATGAGGAGACACCCTAATTAATGTCTCTGCTTTTCGAGCATTAGAATTACTTGCTACATCATAAGTATATTTTAGACCAGTAATTAGGAATACCTTTTTATCATGATATGCCTTAGACTTATACCTGATATAGAATGGTAGATCTACATAGACCGATTCAATTGTTTTCTCTTGAAGGTCATTGTAGACAAAAGATTTATTCATATAAGACAAACCAGGATTAAATCTTAAATCGAAAAATTCTCCCATTTTCAAATTTGAAATGAACCTCAGACCAAGACCACCTTTGTTTTTACCTTCTACCATTTTAGTGTTTTCATTACCTAGAAAATCAGAAGATTGTTGAAGTCGGTAAGCTGATGAATTGATATCCACCCCAAATCCAAAATAGAATGCTTTATTTTGGTAAGTCTGATAGTAGTAATTGTCAGTTGCCCTTTTTTGACTAAAAGCAATAATGCTATTAGTGATAAAAAACAGGAATAATGAACTTTTGAAATATAGCATAATTTAAGTAGTCTAACCCTTTTGTTGGTAATTGTGATGATTGTGATCCGTGTTGTAACAGTTCTTTATGTTAAGTGTAGACTTTTGACTTATATCTTAAATTATGATTAGATTGTAAAACGTAGGAAACTGTTATAAATTGTTTTCCTCAAGGTAATTAGAGCATCAAAGAATAATTAGAAATAAACTAACCCGAAAATTCTTTAACTAATGCAACACTTTTAAAGGCATAAAGACTAATATGCTATTCAGATTTGAGCAATAATTGAGTATAAATTACTAGGCAACAAGGACTAATGTATGGTTAATATCTAATATGTGTATTGTATTTTTGTGCTATGGTTTTGTGATTATATTGTCAAGACCTTACTTACCCTTCAAAATTAAATGAAATGGTAAATACTTGAGATACGACGTTTTCTAATACCTTAGATTCGTTAAGTGCACTGTTATAGATAAGGATATTACCGAGACCTCTACCAAATTTGATCTCTGGTGAAAAGATGAAGTATGGGTAGAAAAACTGCATTCCTACACCAACTTCCCATTGGAAATCATGTGGAGAGATACGAATGAGTGTTTCTGCCTTTCTAGCTCCAGAATTACTTGCCACATCAAAAGCATATTTTAACCCTCCGATCAAGAAAACCCTTTTATCTTTATAGGGCATAGATTTATACCTTACATAGAATGGCATTTCGAAGAATACAGATTCAACCCGTTTTTCTGTTTTATCATTAAATATAAAAGACTTATAGCTAAAGGCAAATCCTGGTGTAAATCGAAGATCAAAGAACTCTCCCATCTTTAGATTGGTGATCATATTAAGATTGAAGCCACCTTTGGTTTTACCTTCGGTGATTCTAATACTATCATTACCAATAAAAAATTGTGATTGGTTAATTCTGTAACCAGAGAAATTACTACCAAAAGCCATTCCAAAGTAATATGATTTTCTTTGAAATTCCTGATAATTATAGT
The DNA here is from genome assembly GCA_037968395.1 of Saprospiraceae bacterium. Classification (GTDB taxonomy): domain Bacteria; phylum Bacteroidota; class Bacteroidia; order Chitinophagales; family Saprospiraceae; genus JADKBO01. Next base: position 16,376 of record JBBKVK010000166.1, read on the forward strand.
TGTCCCTAGAGCTAGACTGGGCCATCATAGACAGTGGAATACTGCAAATGAGAAAAGCTACTATAATATTTATTTTGTTGCTAGATAGATTGTACATATACCAAAACTCAAGGGCTTAAAAGTAACTTCTTTGTAGCCTATATTTTTTAAAATGGATGCGAAATTTTCGTAATCAGGAAAAGCCTGTACTGACTCATAAAGGTATTTATATGCCTTAGGGTCTTTTGATTTTAATTTGCCAATTACTGGTAATACATATTTAAAGTAAGCATTAAAAATTTGTTTTATTGGAAATGAAGTCGGTCTTGAAAATTCTAAAACCATCAAATGTCCACCTTGTTTTGTGACCCGATACATCTCTGATAACCCCTTTTCTAGGTTTTCAAAATTCCTAACACCAAAGGCTGCCATCACTGTATTGTACGACTCAGTATCAAACTGTAAGTTCTCGCTATCTCCACTTACCAATGTAATTTTATTGGTTAAATTAACCTTAGCGATTTTTTTACGTCCGATACTAAGCATGTTTTCGGATATGTCCAGTCCTGTAATTATAGTGGGATTTAACTGTTTGTTAGCTTCTAATGCCAAGTCAGCAGTACCAGTAGCTATATCTAAGATACTATCATTATTATAAGATTTCAGCTTGCTAATAGCTGTTTTCCTCCACCATATGTCCACACCTAAAGATAAGAATCTGTTGAGGTAGTCATAATAAGGAGCTATCCCATCAAACATGGTAGTCACCTGCTTCTTTTTAGAGTCCGAAGGATCATATGGTTTTACAACCTGTTGAACATTTTCTTTCATGGTGCAAATATATAGATAATATGATTTAAAATGGTTTAATCACTTAATAATACAAAGAGTATTTAACTATAGAATTTATATATTGTTTTTGTAGGTACTATAATTCAATTATTTTTCTTCAAAAGATTAATCTCAATTTTTGCATTAGAACTTCGACATAGCCTGTGAACACTTTAAGGACAAGGTATGGGAAACCAACAAAATATGAACTTTTACTAATTATGCTTAATTGTAAAATGAAAAGAAATATGATTTTTTAAAATATTTAATTACTTTCACATCTGAAACTACTAATTAAATTATATATGAAAAATTCTAGAAAGTTAACCTCATTGACCTTATTGTTGCTGCTAACCGTTGTAAATGTTGCCAGTGCTCAAGAAGCGGTTGGATGGGATCAGAAAATAGATCAAGCCTTTGGAAATGCTACTGGCTGGTTTGTGAATTTTGTATTTTATCAAATACCATTTACGGATGATGTAAGTATTTACTGGGTATTATTTCCTTTAATATTAGGAGCTATATATTTTACCTTTTATTTTAACTTTATCAATGTAAAAGGTTTTTTTACTTCTATTCAAATTGTGAGAGGTAAGTATGATGAATTAGATCATGGTCATCCAAAAGTTCAAGAATCCGAGTTTACAGGTGAAGAAGATAATCCAGATACCATCAGAGTAGAAGGTGCAGAAGGGGAAGTCTCTCACTTTCAAGCATTGACTGCGGCTTTGTCTGCTACAGTTGGACTAGGTAATATAGCTGGTGTAGCAATAGCGGTGTCAATTGGTGGTGCAGGAGCAACATTTTGGATGATTATAGCTGGATTTTTAGGTATGGCATCTAAGTTTGTCGAATGCACATTGGGTGTGAAATATAGAGATATAGATGAAAATGGAGTAGTGTACGGTGGTCCGATGTATTACCTTAGAAAAGGACTAAAACTAAGAGGAAATGAAGGCTTAGGAAAGGTGTTAGCAGTCGTTTTTGCCATATTCTGTATAGGTGGATCTTTTGGTGGCGGTAACATGTTTCAAGTAAATCAAGCATTCCAATTAGTAGAGCATATTACTGGTGGTGACGCATCTTTTCTGCATGGCAAAGGCTGGTTGTTTGGACTGGTGATGGCTGTCTTAGTTGGAATTGTAATCATTGGAGGAATAAAAAGTATAGCTAAAGTTACAGATAAGATTGTACCATTTATGGTTGTTATCTATGTTGCTGCATCATTATTCGTGATTTTTGCAAACTTTGATATGATAGGGGATGCATTTTCTCAAATTATCTCTGGGGCATTTAGCCCAGTAGGGATTGCTGGTGGAGCAGTAGGGGTTTTAATCCAAGGTTTTAGAAGAGCAGCATTCTCCAATGAAGCAGGTATTGGATCTGCAGCTATCGCTCACTCAGCGGTAAAGACTCAACACCCTGCTTCAGAAGGTATGGTTGCATTGCTTGAGCCATTCATTGATACCGTTGTAGTTTGTACGATGACAGCTTTAGTATTAATAATTACAGGATCTATAAATTCTGCTAATTCAAGTATGAATGATGCTCAGGCAATATTGCTTACATCATCAGCTTTTGAATCAGTTATTTCTTGGTTCCCTTATATTTTGACTTTGGCAGTAGTTCTTTTTGCATTTAGCACGATGATCTCATGGTCTTATTATGGATTTCAAGCATGGACATATCTTTTTGGTAGAAACAAAACAACTGAATATACTTATAAAATTTTATTCTGCTTATTTGTTATTGTTGGTGCAGCTGCCAGTCTTGGATCTGTCATTGGATTTTCGGATGCAATGATTTTTGCTATGATGGTTCCAAATATGATTGGGCTAATATTATTAGCTCCTAGAGTAAAAGAAG
>JBBKVK010000167.1:0-7775 GCA_037968395.1 Saprospiraceae bacterium
CGCTATTCTTGTTCAGTTAATGGTTGGACTTCCCCGGAAGAGTGGATACATAGTTAGGTTTTAAAAAAAATATTTAATTTACATTTTTAAAACTTAATAATTATGTCGAGACTTAGAAAACGGTACAGTAAAGAGGAAAAATTGCAGATAGTGAATGAATCTATAGAAGAAACTATTGGTAATGAAGAACTCGGAAAACGGTACAACTTACATCCTAATACTATATCAAGGTGGCGAAGGGAGTTTACAGATTTTGAGCACAATGCATTCCCTGGAAATGGGAATTTAAAACAAACAGATGACCAAAAAGAAATTGCACTCCTTAAAAAAGAGTTGAGAGAAGAAAAATTAGCAACTGAAATCTTAAAAAAAGCATTGGGCATCATCTCTTCACCAAACAGGAAAAGTTTGCTTTCATAGAAAGGTATTTAAACTTATACCCAATAACGGTGATGTCCAAAGTTTTGAAGGTGAGTAATAGTGGCTACTATAAATGGGTTAGCAATAAAACAATGATAGAAAATAGGTATAAAGAACTAGATACAAAAATCAAGCGGATTTTTAAGAACAGCCAAGGTACATATGGCAGTCCACGGATTGCTGTTGAATTAGAATCAACTAAAGAAATTTCATCTAAGAATACTGTTGCTAGACGAATGCAAGTTTTAAGATTAACGGCTAGGCCTAAAAAGAAATTTGTTATAACTACTGATTCTAATCATTATTTCAAAGTGCCATCAAATCTGTTGGATAGAAACTTTAACATTGGGCATGTCAATAAAGTGTGGGTAAGTGACATTACTTATATAAGGGTATCTAACTATTGGATGTATCTAACTGTAGTTATAGATCTAGCCGACAGAATGATTGTTGGGTGGACTTTGAGTAAAGACATGACAGCTGCAAATACAGTAATTGCAGCATTTAAAATTGCAGCAAACAACCGTAGGCTTAAACAGTCTGATGAACTAATCTTCCACTCAGATCGTGGAGTACAATACGCTTGTAATGATTTTGTTGACGTATTGAATGCTTACAATTGTACCCAATCCATGTCTAGAAAAGGAAATTGTTGGGACAATGCAGTAGCGGAATCATTTTTTAAAACTATAAAAGTAGAATGCATTTACAAATACATTTTTGGCAATGAGAATATGCTATACCAGACCTTATTCAGATATATAGATGGGTGGTACAATACTGTGAGAATACACTCAGCTTTGGGAAACATATCTCCATTAAATGCATTCAATTTAAAATCATTACCTTTGGCTGCTTAATCTAACCTAACTATGTATACGCTCTGGAGGGGAAGTCCAAGAAGCAACCTCTTTAAAAATTAACCTTAACCAACTCAAAAGTTGTCAAATCAATAGAAAAACAAGAGATTTTAAAAAAGAAAAGAAAATAGAGACTGAATTACAATCATTGGATTTAGAATTGACATTGAAAAGTGATACTATTACACTTCATTTTTATGATGCGAACGACCAATTTTCGGAAGATTTAGAATTAAAACGTGCTGAAAAATGGCAGTCTTTGATACAACAAAGTATACCCAAGGCAAGTTTAAATAACCGTGCAGCTTAATATTAAAAAATGCAACCAAACCTAAATAAAGTATCATTAATGTCACTTTTAGTGACGCTCGGAATTGTTTTTGGCGATATAGGAACTTCACCATTATATGTATTTACTGCGATTACCAATGGGCATATATTTGATGAAGTTCTCGTACTTGGCAGTTTATCCTGCATATTTTGGACTTTATTGATTATCGCAACATTTAAGTATATTTATTTAGCCTTAAATGCCGATAATCATGGTGAAGGTGGAATTTTTGCATTATATGCTTTGTTGCGAAAAACAAAATCGAAATGGATTATTTATCCTGCTTTGATTGGTTGTGCAACATTAATTAGTGATGGTTTTATAACGCCTGCCATTTCTATTTCTTCAGCAGTTGAAGGTTTGAGTCTTATATATCCAGATATTTCGACGCTACCAATTGTTGTTGCTATTGTAATAGGATTATTTTTAATTCAACAATTTGGCACCAAAAGGATTGGAGTTTTTTTTGGTCCTATAATGCTCATTTGGTTTTTAACGTTGGGGACATTAGGTGTCCTTCAGCTTATAAAAAATCCAGAAGTTCTAAAGGCTATTAACCCAGCTTATGCGGTTTCATTTTTATACAGTTACCCCAAAGCTATTTGGGTTTTGGGAGCTGTATTTTTATGCACCACAGGAGCTGAAGCATTGTATTCTGACTTAGGCCATTGTGGTAAAAAAAATATCAGAATTGCATGGTTTTTTGTATTGAGTATGCTGTTGCTCAACTATTTTGGACAGGCTGCTTTTTGTTTATCAATGCAAGGAAAAGGAAGTTTTGACTCTGTATTTTATGCCACAGTACCAGATGGGTTTTTGTATTACGTTATAGGCATTGCAACATTATCAACCATAATAGCAAGTCAGGCTTTGATTACGGGAATTTTTACGTTAGCGAATGAGGCCATAAAACTTAAATTATGGACCAATTTAAAAGTTAAATATCCTACTACGCACAAAGGGCAAATCTATATTCCTGCCATAAATTATTTTTTGCTTTTTGGATGTTTATTAGTGATTTTCATTTTTAAAAAAGCATCAAATATGGAGGCGGCTTATGGGTTAGCCATAACCATAGATATGATAATGACCAGTATTTTGTTGGGCTTTTTATTAAGAATCAGAAAGCGAAAGTTTAAAATTATTTTTACATTTTTTGTTGTTGTATTTCTTGTTATCGAATTTACTTTTTTAGTGTCGAACCTAATTAAAATTCCTCATGGAGGCTGGTTCACACTTCTGTTGTCAATATTTTTCTTTTTGTTATTACTGTTTTATAATAAAGCCAAAAAGTTAAGAAGTAGATTTGCCGAATATCAACGAATGGAAGACATCAAACCTATGTTGATTAGCATTCAAAACGATATACAGATTCCGTTTTACGCCACAAACATAGTATACCCTACAAGGTCTTCGAATGTGAGTTTAATCGACAGAACAATCGTGCATTCATTGTTTTATATGCAACCCAAAAGGGCGAAGGTCTACTGGTTTTTGCATTTAGAAATTGCGGATATACCTTACGGTATTGAATATAAAGTCGAGACTATTATTCCCAAAAACGCTTTTTTTGTTACTTTAAAATTAGGCTTTAAAGAACCACATCTAATGGACTACTTTATAAAGAAAATTTATCAAGAACTCATGGTTTCAGGTGAGATTAATCCCGAAAGTGCTTTTAGTAGCATCACTGAATTTAATGTTCCAACAGATTTTAAATATGTTATAATTAATTCAAGAGTAGCTTCAGAGAGCGAATTATCAATGATGGACTTATTTACCATAAAGCTATATCGAATGTTAAAATCTAGTGGTCTTACGGTTATATCAGATTTTGGTTTGGAAGCGGTTAACACTATTGAAGAAAAAATACCTATTAATGTTTCAAAAATTGAAAATAGTTCTCAAATAAAACGAATACCTTAAACATAACCGCTTTGGAAATAATTAATAATCTTTTGGATTTTATCTTAAATATCGACTATCATCTTTTTGAATTGGTTTTTGGTTATAGCCGCAATTCTGGGAGATGGTGTTCATTATTCTCTTGGTAAGACTATCGGTTTTAAAATACTCAAATAAACAAACATATGGAATATATGAAACCTTGGATTGTACTAATATCTTATTTGTTAACATTTTTGTTGATTGAATTTTTCATATCACACAAAAAAAATCAAATTAATAGAGCAAATAGAGCTGTTTTTGAAACCCTTTATTTGGTGCGATATGAATGAATTAATTGAAATAATATTACATACTGATGATGTTTTATTAACCATAGTTGGAGAAAATATTTTATACGCTTATCTTTTACTTTTTTCCATTATTTTATTGGAAACTGGGTTAATAGTTTTTCCCTTTTTACCTGGAGATGGCTTACTGTTTTCAGCAGGTGTAGTTGCTGCTTCTACAGATTTAAACGTTTGGATATTACTTGTTGTTCTAATAATTGCTGCAATTTTAGGAAACATTATAAATTATTCGGTTGGAAAATTGCTTGGTAATAAAATCAAACAAAGCGATAATTATTTTATAAAGAAATATTTAATAAGTCATATTCAACAAACACAAGAATTCTATGACAAACATGGTGGAAACGCACTAATTATAGGTCGGTTTTTTCCCATTATTAGGACATACATTCCATTTTTTGCAGGATTAGTCAAGATGAAAAGGAATTTATTAATTAAGAATACTATTATTGGAGCTATTTCTTGGGTATCTTTATTTCTATTGTTTGGCTTTTTTGTTGGTGAGATAGAATGGGTTAAAAACAACTATGGACTAATCTTTATTTGTCTTATATTAATCACACTTATTCCCTTCTTGCTTTTATTTATTAAAAAAATGACAACTAAAGTTTAGAATAATTATAAAGTAGCAATTTACAATACTGTATCAATAAAAAGAACTTTTAGAAAAAAATGGAAAATATTACACCTTGGATTATTCTTATAACCTACGTACTTGCACTATTGTTAATTGATTTTTTCATATTGCATAAAAAGAATCGAGATACATCAGTAAGACGGGCTATTTTTGAAACTATTTTCTTTATCGCAAATGCTTTAATATTTTCTGGTTTTATTTATTGGTTTTATGATACTTCTCTTGTCGCCAATGTAAATAACCTTGAACCGGCTCAAGCAGTAGTGAAATATTTGACAGGCTACATTATTGAGTTATCCTTGAGTGTTGATAATCTATTTGTAATTGCCATCATTTTTACTTCTTTCAAAATTCCAAGACAATATCAACACAATTTGCTTTTTCTTGGAATTCTCGGAGCAATAGTATTTCGCGCAATTTTAATAAGCGTTGGACTTATTTTAATAAATAAAATCCACGGAATGAACATTGTTTTTGGATTGTTTCTTTTGTTTACAGCCTTAAAAATGCTGAAAAAAGAAGCTGAACATAAAGAAGTTCAAGAGCCGAAAGGGATTATGAAATTATTTCGATTCAGCAATGAGTTGCATGACGGAAAATACATTACCAAAGTTAATGGAAAAACAGTCTTTACTGCACTTTTTGGAGCTCTAATAACAATAGAATTAACTGACTTACTATTTGCATTAGATAGTATTCCAGCTATTTTTGCGGTTACCACAGACCCTTTTATTGTGTTTAGCTCAAACATATTTGCTGTGATGGGTTTGAGATCACTTTACTTTTTCCTATCAAATATGCTAGAGAAATTTGTTTATTTGAAGTACAGTGTTTTTGCTATACTTTTATTTGTTTCACTTAAATTGATGACAGCTAGCTTAATTGAAATTCCTGAATGGTTTTCACTTTTATTCATCGGAATTTCACTGTTAAGTGGGATTTACATATCAACAATTAATATAAAAAAGAAATAAAGCCAGTTGCCGTGTAAAAATAATTGCTTGGTTCTTGCTTACTTGGAAATCCTGCGGATTTTCCTCTGGTTCGTTTTCTTTTGCTAACTTAGTTCGAGCCAACGCAACTGAACCGTACACAAACACGTCAGCCTTCATTATGACCAACCAATAGCCAATGATAAAATTCTTCCGTAAAATCCGCCAGAATCTCATATCCAAAAACAAAATTGGCAAGTATTTACTCTATGCTTTTGGAGAGATTATACTTGTTATTATTGGAATTCTCATTGCTTTAAACCTTAACAAGCAAAGCGAGAAAAAACAGGCTGAAGCTAAGGTGGATAATATTTTTGAAGATGTTTTAAAAGAATTAAAAGGAGATATTAACCAAAGTACAGAAATAATGTATAACTATCGGAGAAGGGACTCATTAGCTAGTTTAGTTTTAAACACAGAATTAACTTATGAAGATTATGCAGATGAGAATAGCACTACTTTATGGCGTGTTGCAACTAGTTGGAATAATTATGACACATCTAATAGAGCTTATAATTTATTGATGGAATATGTTGATGTGATACCTAATAAATATGATGAAGCTCTTTCTACTTTAGATACACTACATAATAGAGTGAATACACTTGTAGAGATATATAATGATAAGGTTTGGGAACTTGTTATTAAAAACCTTGATGATTTTGAGGAAAATTATTCTTGGTATCAGGAATCAGATTTTAAAAATAATAAAGAAGCTATTGATTATAGATTAAATAATTATAAATATAAAAACAAAGTAAAACGCTATAGAGGAGAAGCAATATATACACATAGAACATACATACAATTATATAGACTTTATGCAATTAAGGCTTATAAAAATATAGCAATGAATTTGAATAAATCTACAGACTCATTAGATTTTATTGTTGATAACAAGCTACTTGAAAAATATATTGGAAATTATATCAATAAATCAGATTCAGATATTAAAATTGAATTGTTTTTTAAAAATTATATTCTTAACGTAAGAAAAAATAATCAAAGGGATACTCCAATTTTTTCGCTAAGTTCTGACAAAGTGTTTTTTTCGCGTTTAAATGGTTTTATTCGTTTTAATGAAAATGAAGATACTGAGATAATTACAATGACTACATTTAAGGGACACGAAGCAACAACCTATACTAAGGTTAAATCCTTATATGAATAAAACTACTAGTTTTAACACATAACATTTTCAAAATAACGAAAGCACAATAACGGTTAAATTAAATCCTAATTTCTTTATTTTCCAATCTCGAAATATGGTCTAATTCATAAATTTTCCCATTTTTCGATATAGCAAACGCTTGTTTGATTAATTTATTAGACACGGCAATTAAAGCCAATTTTTTGCTTTTACCCTTATTTACTATCCTATCATATAAAGCCTTACATTCAGGATTATGGATGCTGGCAGTAAAACTACATAGGAACAAATGATTTCGAACTATAGGATTGCCAGCTTTACTTATTCTAGATCTTCCTCTAACGCTACTTCCAGAGCTTCTTTCATTTGGTGCAAGCCCTAAAAATGATGATACTTGCTTGTAACTCTGAAAGTTTTTAAAGCTGTTGGTTGTTATTATTAATAAAATTGCTGTTTTAGTACCTATACCTGGGATACTTTTAAGAGATACTAGAGTATTGGCAGCATGCTCTTGTATTAATAATTCCATCTCTGTTTCTAAGAGATCAATTTCCTTTTGGATTTGTCTCAAATTTCGTTTCAAGGATCGTATCATTTTTCCAGCAGAATACCCTCTGCTATTAAGCGAATGTAATTTATTCTTTGTAGCAGTCGATTGCTTAAAATAGAGCTGTGTCACAGTTTGAATCATTTTACATTCTTCAATAAATGGCGGATCTGGATACCATAACTGTGGTGATTGTTCCTCCCCATATAAACAGATCATTTTTGCATCACTCTTGTCAGTTTTAATTTGGTTGAGTTTCATCTGTATAAATCTTTTGATAATTAGCGGATTCATTACCGAAACTTTAAAGCCTTTATTAAATAAAAATAATGCCAACTGATAATGATAGCCAGCTGTAGCTTCCATTATACACCAATGTGCTTTATGTATGACCTTAGCAAAAGATTTAAAACCTTTTACAGTATTCGCAAATTGACAAAACCCTATATTAGGATTATAGATATCAAAAACATCTTTTGAGATATCAATTCCAACAAAAATTGTACATTTATTCATAATAAGTGTATTTTGAAAGTGCTGAAATAATTTTAAATCTTTAATTTATATCAATTGTAAAGTGTAC
>JBBKVK010000168.1:0-10703 GCA_037968395.1 Saprospiraceae bacterium
ATTCTATCTATGTTGTTCTCCTTAGCAATTATTATTGCTCCTATTGTGGGAACCAACATTATTGAATTTTATGGGTATAATGCACTTTGGATCACTTCTTGTGTGCTTTGTCTTATAGCTGCATTTGGTTGGAGACAATTAGATAATGATTTTAGGAAAAAGAAAAAATTGATAATTGAGTAGAAGTCTTTATCAAAAAAGGGAAGGCAAATACATAGACTAGAAAACCTGAAACTTGCATTGTGTGGGTTTAATATTAGGGTTAGAATCCTTCACTATAAATATGTGTTTTCTATTTGTCATTCCACATATAAAATATTGTTACCTTTGTCTTTGTATCTTATATAATTAAATGGGCACTCTTATCTTTTTGATTTTTTTAATGTTAGTTTTATCTGCATTCTTTTCGGGTTCAGAGATCGCATTCGTTTCAGCAAATAAACTTGGAATCGAGGTTCTAAAAAACAAGGGGACAAAAAGGGGCAATATTATCGCTCAGTTTTATGATAGTCCAAGAGACTTTTTAAGTAGTATGTTGGTGGGCAATAATGTCTCGTTGGTAATACTCACTATGCTAGCAAGTCAGTTGATTGAGCCTTTTTTAGCTCCCATTTTTGGCGTTGGTTCCATTAGTTTATTATTGATGGTTACACTTTTAATCACAATAGTTGTTTTAATTTTTGGAGAGTTTATTCCTAAGACTTTATTCAGACTTTTTTCGAACGAGTTGTTGTATAAATTAGCTTTTCCAATTAGGTTCTTTATTTGGATATTGACTGTACCTACTTGGGTAATGACTAAAACTTCTAATTGGTTTTTAAAATACATAATGAATGCTCCAGAAGATGATGTGACTACAGTATTATCTAGAATGGACCTTGAAGAATATATCAACGATAAGGTATCTGAAGAAGACGACTTTGACAAAGAAATATTAACAAATGCACTTAACCTTGGACAATATAAGGTGAGAGATTGCATGGTGCCACGTAATGAAATAATTAGTGTTGATATTTCTGAGACAATTCCTGATTTAATTGAAGATTTTAAAACTAAAAAGATCTCAAGAATGATTGTCATAGACGGCGACCTTGAAAACATAAAGGGTTATGTACATCATCAACAACTTTTTGCATCTCCCACTTCTCTTAAAAAGATAGTAATGCCTGTCGCATTTGTCCCTGATGCTATGGGGGTAAAAGAGTTACTCAACCAATTCATCAAAGACAGGACTAATATTGCTTGTGTTGTTGATGAGTTTGGTGGACTTTCAGGCTTAATAACACTTGAAGATATTCTTGAAGAAATATTTGGAGAAATAGAAGATGAACATGATGCTGAGGGTCACTTTGAACAGCAAATTAATGAAAATGAATACTTATTAGCGGGTAGGCTTGAAATCGACTACTTGAACGAGAAGTATCATGAAATCAATTTTCCTGAAGGAGACTATCAAACATTATCTGGAATGATAATCGCGATTGAAGAGAGTATTCCAGAACAAGGAGATGAAATCATAATTGACAATTATAAATTTGTCCTTGAATCAGTAAGTGATACTAGAATAGAAACAGTAAGAGTCTTAAAGATTGAAGAAGAAGGCCCGACTAGTTAATCCATTTTTTTTACTTTATCACTAGCTATACACCAGCTTAATCTACATTCTACTTGATTTAATTGACAGTTAAACAAAAATTGTCCTATCCTTTAATAGTATAAGTTCTTATATATGATCTTTTTCCATATATTTGCAGACTTAAAAAGAATCAACATGGCAAACGAGAAAGAAGAGAAATTAAAATCATTAAAAACAACAATTGACAAGTTAGAAAAGCAATATGGTAAAGGTATTGTAATGAAACTTGGTGAAAGACCAAAAGTCAAAGCAGAAGTAATTTCTACAGGGTCACTTGGATTAGATATTGCATTAGGGATTGGAGGCTTACCCAAAGGAAGAGTAATTGAAATATATGGTCCTGAATCATCTGGTAAAACCACATTAACTATTCATGCTATTGCACAATGTCAAGCAGCAGGAGGTATTGCCGCATTTATTGATGCAGAGCATGCTTTTGATAAATCATATGCTGAGGCACTTGGGGTAGATACTGACAACTTATTGATTTCACAACCGGATAATGGAGAGCAAGCACTAGAAATAGCTGAGAACTTGATACGGTCTGGGGCAATTGATATCTTAGTAATTGACTCAGTAGCTGCTTTGGTACCTAAGAGTGAGATTGAAGGAGAAATGGGTGATTCTAAAATGGGTCTTCAAGCGAGATTGATGTCTCAAGCGATGAGAAAACTTACAGGATCAATCGGAAAAACAGGATGTTGTTGTATATTTATCAATCAATTGAGAGAGAAGATCGGTGTAATGTTTGGTAACCCGGAGACCACTACTGGTGGTAACGCTTTAAAGTTTTATGCGTCTATAAGATTAGATATTAGAAGATCTGGAACTGCTATAAAAGATAAAGAAAATAATGTGGTAGGTAACCCTACTAAAGTAAAAGTTGTTAAAAATAAATTAGCTCCTCCTTTTAGAATAGCTCATTTTGATATAATGTTTGGAGAAGGCATCTCTAAGGCTGGGGAAATAATTGATCTTGGTGTAGAGTGTGATGTAGTACAAAAAAGTGGATCTTGGTTTGCCTATAATGAGACTAAAATAGCTCAAGGAAGAGAGTCAGCTAAGCAGTTTATCTTAGATAACCCTGAAGTAGCTAAAGAGATAGAAGAGAAAATCAGAGCGATATATAATCCAAAGGTGAAAGTTGCTGATGATGACGACGATTCAGGTTCTGACGATTAAAATTATCTGATAATTAGAAAGTAAATTGGTTGTTTAGTTTCTCATATGATAATACTATGAGGGACTAAACAACCTAAACTTATCTATAATCAAACCTAAGACCAACTCTTATAGTAAATTGATGTTGAGTGGAACTTGATGAAGCTATCACTATTGGTTTTTCACCATTAGGGAAGTTGCTAAATGTCCAGTCGCCTCCACTGAAATAATTGTAAGTGTATATTGGAGTGATTGTCAGCATATCATTAACGCCTACGTCTATCCCAACGCCTCCACCTATTTTATAATTAATATTATTATTATCATTGACTGATCCTGCGGTAGAGGACATTTTCATTAGATTATATGCTATCCCTGGTGAAAGGTGAAAGAAAAACCCTTTGGTAATACTAGGACCGTCCTTCGAAAAAGTTGGACAATTACAATCCTCTCCGTAGTCTAACGGATATACATGTGTATTAAAATTGAAACCAATTCTATTGAGGATAACATCTGTTATCAAATCATTATCAAAAGTAGATCTATCCATCGTATAGTAAACCTCAGGCATGAATTCTATTCTTCTTTTCTTTAGTCTAAACCAATAGTCAACACCTAACCCAAAACCATTATCTAGTACTGTTTCTCTCCCAAAAAAATCCATTAATGATTTAGAACTCTCTTTAAAATCATTCAAATTGTATTTAGCTCTTATACCTATTTGAGCAGATCCAAACTCAAATGAAATAATTAATACGAATGCAAACAGTACGAGTTTTTTCAATTTCATTTCTATTAATTGTAGATAATATTACGTTATAATTATTAAAAAGTTGTTGCTAAAGGAATATAATTTAGGTGTTCCATGAGTAATGATAATATTCTACATCTTTTGTCCAACCTAATTTTTCATATAAATGTTGGGCAGGGTTATCAATACCTGTTTCTAATACGAGTCCTTTCCAGCCCTCTTTTTTGGCTATACTTTGTGCTTTGTTTATTAACAATGCACCGATTCCTTTATTTCTGTGATTGTTACTTACAAACAAGTCATTTAAGACATACAGTTTTTGCATACTTACTGAGGAGTAGTTTGGATAAAGCTGAGTAAAGCCAATGATTTCATCTTGAATTGATGCTGCAATTAGAATACTAGTTTTATTTAAAAAATGGTCAAGAAGATATGTTTCAGCACCTTGAATATCCGTTTGTTGATCATAGAATACCCTGTATTCATCAAAAAGTTTAGCAACTTTAGGAATGTGTTTTGAGCTGTTTATTATTGAGACATTTATATCCATATTAATTACACCAAGTGGCTTTATATTTATTTACTAATACATCATCATATTCATCAGAAGTTTGTAGCAGGTATTCCAATAAAATATATGTTGACTCTTCATTTAAATGTTGGTCATAGACCATTAATGATAGTATTATATTATTTTCTTTAATGCTAAAAGTCAAACCTTTGGCATTATAGTTTGATTGTAGTAAGAACTGATAAAGCTCAATCACCCTATCTGATGGAATATTACAAAGTATTGATTCTGCGGATAAATAGCCACTTTTTGAATGGTAGTTTACATTTATTGTGGCACTACCTTTAACCAACTCCCAAGACAATTGCCCTCTTCTGCAAGTTTCTGGTTTATAGTTTAGTCTTTCAATGATATCTTCCACTCTTTTGGCGATGCCTATTGGAGTATATTCTGGAAGATTTGATATTAACTCTATTTCCATCCCACAAATAGTACAAGAATTAGTATTATCCGTTTTGTCTTCATTCAAATGTAAGCAAGATGGACATTTCGTACCTTTTGTAAAATTGGAATTGATAAATGCTTTTAGTGACTCTTCTACAAATGCACCATGTATTGCAATGCCAATATTTTTACCTTCTTTAAATATACTAGAATTTATTCCAATTATTTCACCCGATTTATCAATTAACGGGCCACCACTATTGCCCGGATTTAAGGCTGCATCATGCATGATATATGAGATCCCCTCAACCTCTAAATCAGTATTAGAGATGATACCAAATGTAGATGAAAATGACAGTCCATATGGATGACCTAATGCAATCACCTCCGTACCAATTTGTGATTGACTTGAAAAAATCAACTTTTCATTCAAGTGGGTAAGTGGATTTGATAACCTAATCATAGAGAGGTCATGCTTTGTGTCAAGGTATACTACAGTTCCAATTTGTCTTTTACCAGTAAAATCTTGAACGACTATCGTTTTGCATCCTCTTATGACATGCTCGTTGGTAATTACTAAATTATACACTGGCACATAAAAGCCTGTTCCGGTAGCATAAGGGCTAGCAATTTGTACTACATAGGGTTTTATTTTTTCTATTATTTCATTCATCCTTATATCTACTATTATCTATCATTTGAGATATTGCTCACCATATGAGTAAAGGATGGTCCAAAGGTGTCTAGGTGCCACAACAAATTGTTATATTCTAATTTATAACCATTATTTTCTGAACTCATTGAGCTATTAATTTTATCTAATTCTTTGATTACATCCTTTTTGATAATTTTTCCATTTTTAACAAGTCCAGGATATCCACATGTGGTAAAGTAGGTTGATTCTGTGATTCTATAATACAAATGCATTAATTCTTTTTCGTAAAACGGAAGGGCGTTTTCATACAGCAGTTTTCCAATAATATAAGAACAAACGGCTGAGGAAAATACTACATCACTTTTCGATACATACCATTTAAGTTGCTCTATATTGGACTCGATCAAGTGATTGATGTGTTTATGATCTACAGGAGATGTTACTCCAAATGTATATACAGAATTATAAAATTCATCGACCAAATCGGACTCTTTCATCTTTTGATAATCATGAAGAATAGACATGGTTTCACTTATGTTTTTATGCATTGGATTGCTTTCTTCTGCACTAGCCAAGGTTATTAATTTGTCAAGAGACTGCATTAGTTTCCCTTCTGGTACTAACAAATAATCCATCTTATAAGCAAAGGAACAAATCAAATAGGATAGACTGCCTACATGCTCTCTAGCTGTTAACCTATTGGTTTCTATATGTCTAATTATCTCATTGGTTTCTTTTATGAAGTATTCATATTTTGCAGTAAGCACATGAGAATCAATGCGAGTAATGTGAGCATTGTTAATTGGATCAAACTCCGCATAGGTGGTGGTCAAGGCATCATCTTTATGATCCGCTAAAGAAGACAATTCCTTTAAGCCATAGTATAATTTATATGGATTTGCATCTAAATGGCTCGACTCAAACAATAAGCTCAAATCATTACCTTCATCAAGGCAATATTTGGTGTATTTTAAATTATAATTTTCTTCCAACAACTTTCTAAAGACAGATAGATTTGGAGCTTTACACTTGGCTATTTTTACTTTGGCTACAAAATAGTTTTCATCAGTATGACCAACAATCAATTTTGAACCTTGGTAAAACTTAAACGTATATTGCCCATCATCATTAAGTTTGTAAGTAAAATTATTTGTCTTTTCGTCTGTTAGGTATTCAAATAGATGCTTATAAGACTCTAAATGATTATCTTGATTGTTATGCTCAATGGCTAAATCCCAAGCTGTGTACTTTGCTTTATTTTTATATAAATCAGTATATCTACCAAAATTTAGATTGAAAGGTGTTGGTTTTGGTTCTTTCATAATCCAATTTCTCAATCCCATTGATATAATTTTGTAGATTTGTATTGATGAACAATAAAGTCATTTATGATTTCACATCAAATTTAATAAATATTTTGTTGAATCTGGCAATGAGTTTAGTAAACAAACATTAAATGACCACATTGATATTAAATTTGCGAGCCCAAATTCTATTAATCTTCATAATATTAACAGAAGTAACCAGTTACGGCTAGAACGACAGATGATTTAGTAGAAAACACTTCGTTTGAAATTAATAAACTATATCAATGGATTGGAATAAAATATTCAGATGAGACCTTAAACACTTTACAAAATTCATGTTATTGAGGATTCAAAAAAGAAAGAGCCATCAACTATTTTTAAAAATATTATAATTGATTATAAGAATTTTATTGGTGTCAGTTTTTTAAATGATTATAGAGGCTATGTTTTAGGAACTGAAGAAATAAGTAGAACAGAATAAATTTATAAAAACAACTATTTTTAAAAGAAGGATATTTTAGAGTATTTCTAAAAGAATAATATGAAAACAGCACTTATTACAGGAATCACAGGTCAAGACGGAGCTTACTTAGCAGAGTTATTACTTTCTAAAGGATATGAAGTTCATGGCATTAAACGTAGAAGCTCGTCCTTTAATACCGCTCGTATTGATCATTTGTACCAAGATCCTCATGAAAAAGAAATCCGTTTTAAATTACATTATGGCGATTTAACAGATGCTATGAATCTTACTCGGATTATACAAGAGGTACAACCAGATGAAATCTATAATTTAGGTGCGATGTCGCATGTAAAGGTGAGTTTTGATACCCCAGAATATACCGCCAACGTGGATGGTTTAGGGACTTTACGGATATTAGAAGCAGTACGATTATTAGGTTTAACTAAAAAGACTAAGGTATACCAAGCATCTACCTCAGAATTGTATGGTTTGGTACAACAAGTGCCTCAAAAAGAAACTACTCCTTTTTACCCAAGGAGCCCTTATGGTGTTGCAAAATTATATGGCTACTGGATTACGGTTAATTATAGAGAAGCCTATGGAATGTTTGCTTGTAATGGAATTTTATTTAATCATGAATCTCCCTTACGAGGAGAAACTTTTGTGACTCGCAAAATTACAAGAGCAGCATCAAAAATTGCATTGGGAATGCAAGACACTGTTTATTTAGGTAATTTAGATGCAAAAAGGGATTGGGGGCATGCAAAAGATTATGTAGAGGCTATGTGGCTGATGTTACAACAAGAGCATGCAGAAGATTTTGTAATAGCTACTGGAATCACAACAACGGTACGTGATTTTATTAGAATGTCTTTTGCTGAAGTAGGTGTTGAATTAGAATTTACTGGAAACGGAAAAGAAGAACAAGGGATTGTTAAATCTTGTGAGCATGCTGAATTTCAGGTAGAAATTGGAAAAGTAGTTGTAAAAATAGATCCTAAATATTACCGGCCCACCGAGGTGGATTTATTAATAGGTGACGCTTCCAAATGCAAGGAAAAATTGGGATGGGAACCGAAGTACAATCTATCAGAGTTAGTAAAGGAAATGATGGAGGCAGATGTAAAACATTTTATAAAGGAAAAGTATTTACAAAAAGGAGGACACAATACCTTAGATTATTATGAATAAAGAAGCTAAAATATACATTGCAGGACATAGAGGAATGGTTGGTTCTTCTATTTTAAGGAATCTCAAAGAAGAAGGATATACCAACTTTGTTTTAAGAACATCTAAGGAGTTAGATTTACGAAATCAAACTGCAGTTGATTCTTTTTTTGAATTAGAAAGGCCGGACTATGTTTTTTTAGCTGCAGCAAAAGTTGGAGGCATTCAGGCTAATAATACTTATAGAGCGGATTTTTTGTATGATAATTTAATGATTCAAAACAATGTGATTCATGCTAGTTATATCAATAAAGTTCAAAAGCTATTGTTTTTAGGTTCTTCCTGTATATACCCAAAATTAGCTCCTCAACCCTTAAAAGAAGAATATTTATTTACGGGCAAATTAGAATACACCAATGAGCCTTATGCCATTGCAAAAATTACCGGAATCAAACTTTGTGAAAATTATAATAAGCAATACGGTTGTAATTTTATATCGGTAATGCCTACCAATTTATACGGTCCTAATGATAATTACGACTTGCAAAACTCACATGTGTTACCAGCTTTACTTCGAAAATTTCATGAAGCAAAAGAAACGAATCAACCTTATGTTGAGGTTTGGGGTACTGGAAGCCCCAAAAGAGAATTTTTACATGTAGATGATTTGGCAGAAGCTTGTTACTTTTTAATGAAAAATTATAATGGTAATGAATTTTTTAATATCGGAACAGGCATAGATATATCTATAAAAGAGTTGGCAGAATTAATTCAAAACATTGTGGGTTATAAGGGGGAGATCAAATGGAATACTAATCAACCGGATGGTACTCCAAGAAAATTAATGGATGTATCTAAACTTACAAATTTGGGATGGAAATATACAATAGGCTTAAAGGAGGGGATAAAAGAAGTCTATAATAGTACTTTTAATTAAAGAGTACGTACATATTTATTATAACTGTTAAGTATAACGATGCTAAGGGACTTGAAAATAATAATATGTTCATAATAAGTATAAGTTTGTTTTTTGAACACTCTTAATGGTATTGATGGAGATAGTAATGATGGGAGTAAAGAGGTAATTGAAAAAAACAAAAATTGTTATAGGGTGCATTAAGTTTCTGATTATTATGGCAAGACAATTGTCCCTGTAGAAAGCACAATTTTTCTAATTCTGTGCCTTTTATTTGAATCATGAATTTGACATTCCGAATATTACAGTATACGAATATTCTCTATTTCATTTTTCTTTTTTGCAGACAGCAAGTTCAACTATTAAAAAAAAGCTATTTCAATTGAACGGTTTTATCGACTTTTTGCTTAATTTCGACTTTTAAAGATAATGGTTTGAGATAAAATCATTTTGACTTTTTTTAATCAAAATTTCCACAAAGTTGTAAAAGCTTAGAAGGCTTAATTATGAACTTTGTTTATAGTAACCCCGATAAATTTTGCGACTTATCATTAGCGAAGCTATATTGTTTTCATGCAACTTATCACAAAATCACAAATTGTACTTTTGAAAATTAATGATGTTTCAACAAGAAAAAACACTGTATATACTTATGAAAGAGATCCATAATAATAAGACAGAAATTTGCACCAGGGTAGGGAAAATGATTTCTAATGAAACACTTATATTTATCGCTAAGATGTTTTATAATCCCAAAAATGAAGAATAACCCCTAAGCTATGAATGAAATTTGCTAATATGGTTATGGGTTTTTACATATTTGGACGTTATTTTTAATAATAAATGATCAATTTTATAAGTGAAATTAGAGACTAAAATTTATCAAAAAAGCAATAGCTTTAATATTTTAACACTTGGTAAGCAAAGTATTAAAGACATTATAAGCTCTCATTTTTTAGCACAACAACTGGCTAAAAGAGATATAACCGCACAATATAGGCAGTCCTTTTTAGGTATCCTCTGGGCGTTGATCATTCCGTTAATTACAGCATTGGTTTGGGTGTTTTTAAACAGTTCTGGAACTGTAAAGCTATCAGACACTGGTGTACCCTATCCTGTGTATGCCTTTTCAGGCACTTTGATTTGGTCGATTATAGTAGATTCCATCAATTCACCTATAGAAAGTACCAATGCGGCACGTTCTATAATTTCTAAAATCAACTTTCCTAAAGAGGCTTTAATTGTTTCAGGTTTGTACAAATTATTGTTTAATAGTATTGTCAAAATAGGATTACTCATAGTCTTTGTTTTCATCTATGGCGTAGGTTTTCATTGGTCCTTACTATCTTTTCCTTTAGTGGTTTTTGGGGCTATGTTGGTGGGTACAACTGTCGGTCTATTTTTAACTCCTTTAGGTATTTTATATTCCGACATTTCTAAATTAATCACCATTGTGCTACAATTTTTAATGTTTGCAACACCAGTAGTATACGCTATTCCAAAAGAAGGCCATATGAAAACCTTGATGAATTGGAATCCGTTTACACCCATTGTAATTACTACAAGAGATGTAATATTAGGTACAACACCTACATTTCTATCCTACTTTCTAATATTGGTTGCGGTATGTATTCCTATTTTTATTATTGGAATGCTAATATATAGAATATCAATACCCGTAATAGTTGAACG
>JBBKVK010000169.1:0-4111 GCA_037968395.1 Saprospiraceae bacterium
TAGGATTTCATATTGCTGATCAAATGCACTTGACTGATGGCAATGGTAAGTTCTTCTGTAGAAAAACCACGATAGCTACCCATGTATTGCACAAACAGATCGACAGCATAGGTAATAAATATCCAAATTAATGAGAAGTAAGCTAAGTACTTATTTTTATTAAAAATGGTAGTAATAACAGCAATGATGGACAATAAATAGGATAAACTAAAGACACCACTTTTTGCCAAACCTCTGAAATCATAGGGTTGAGCTAAGTAGTTGATTTCTCTACCTACAAAAATTGGGTTAAGGTAAGATTGCAAAAGGATTATTATTAATCCAATAAGCAAGATTGGCCACCAAGAAGAGATTTTGGATTTAATAGTCTTATATTTTTAGTAAAGATAGTGAGATATTAGTATGGTGAGAATGAATTAGGTTAAAAATTAATCATAGAAACATCAAAAGTAATACCTTTGAGCAAAAGCAACTATTTATTGGAGCAGACAATTAAATTCAGAATTAAGAAATTGAGAGTTAATTAGTTTAATGAGATCTAAATTTTATCAGATAATAGAATCACCAAAGAAAGCTATGAGTGTAATCTTTTTAGTAGCTTTTTGTGCTAGATTTTTATTAGGAATACTAACAAAATTTGATCATTATAGTTTAGGTGACAACACACATAGATATGATATTCTCTCTAAACAAATATTGTCAGGAAACTGGGACTTCGATATAGTAGCCTACATTATTTCACCAGGTTATCCCTTGTTTATTTCTATTTTCAGATACTATTTAGGAGTAGATTTAGGGTTTGAAGTTGCAATGTGGTTACAAGTTATAACTATTTGTATATCAGCAATATATCTGTATAAACTGTCTTTGATGCTGTTTAAAGATAAAAAAGTTGCTTTCATTACAGGGATATGTTATGCTTTTTATCCTATGACCTTATATCACAATTGGCAAAGTGCTCAAGAGTCTTTATTTCAACCGTTTATGATATTTTTTTTATATCAATATGCTAAACTTTGGCTAAATGAGTGTAAGAGTTTAAAACAGGCATTGATTGTTGGGATTTGGTTAACGCTCACATTCCAAGTAAAATCTCATATCTTAGTTGCTACCCCAATAATGTTCTTAATTCATTTACTACATTATAAAAGATTTGGAATTAGAGCGATACAGTCAATAATAGTAATTGGAGCATCTTCTTTTATTTTAAGCCTTCCTTGGACTATATATAATTATCAAAAGCACGATGTATTTGTGGTATCAAGTTATGGTACACCTACTTTGTTTAGGTTTGGTAATAATTGGTCACATTATTACAATGTTGTTGATGAAAGTAAAATTGAAATAGAAAACACTACAATTCTATTTGATAAAGAGTTTAATGATCCAAAATATGGATTTATTAATCAGCTGCCTATAAAGGAAAGAACAGCAATGCAAGGTAAAGCTGCTTTTGATTGGATTTACCAGAACCCCATTAAATTTTTAAGAATTAAATGGCATGGTTTCTATAGTTATTTTATGCCAGGTGTAAGTTATGGGCATCATGCAAATTGGATTTGGTTGATTTCATTTATTGCTTCATTGCCGTTCTTTCTCTTTGGATTTATTGGACTTTTAAAGACCTTTATTAAGGAAAAGGAAAGACACATTTGGGTTTACCCATTCTTCTTATGTATGCTATTGTTTTACATAATATTTGTGCCTCTAAGTAGGTTTAGGAGTGTTACTATAGAGCCTATATTGATAATGTATGCTTGTTATCAAATATCTTATTATTATAGCGGATGGAGGATAAAAAACTAATTGTTTTCAATTTAAGTGAGCGAGGTACAGCTGAGTATTCTGATGCAATGATTGGTAAACTTGATCAGATTGTAAAAATGCTTTATTGCAGTAAATACTTTAAAAAACAATTCTCAATTAAAAAGGAAGAGGTTGTTTTAACTTCAACCAATAAATTTCTATTTGGAGCTCTGACAATCTTTTACCTACCACTTTTTTTAATTTATTTATTATTTAAGTATTCTAAACACGATAGAGTTTTATTTTATTTTCCGGGCCACCACCCTTGGTATATATTTATCATTAAAATTGCTCAAGTAAGAAAAATACAGACAATTGTTACAGTGCATGATGGCACTTTGCATTTAGGGGAAGAAAATATAATGATGCAATTTGCTTTAAACTCTATTTATAAGTCTGCAACTTTTCATGTCTATTTGACGGACTTCGTAAGACAAAAAATGATAAAAAGAGGGTTTGAAAAAAGAAATATAATTGTACCTCATCCAAATGGCTTAGTTAATAATATTGATCATTTACTTGAATACTCACACCCATTAAAAATATTATTCCTTGGGAGGATAAATAAGTATAAGGGACTAAACTTAGTATTAGAAGCATTTGATCACCTTTCAAAAGAAACAGATATACAATTAACAATTGCAGGAGAATGGCAAATGGCTAAACCAAAGCTGATCGATGATAGAATAAGTATTATAGATAATTGGATTAGTGAAGAAGTAATAAGAAATTTGATACAATCACACCACTTCTTGATATTACCCTATATTGAGGCTTCTCAATCTGGTATTTTTACAATAGGTGTTGACAGTAGAATACCCATGATCATAACGAGTGTCGGGGGGTTGGTAGAACAATCAAAAGACAGGCCTCACATATCCATTAATACGAACAGCGTAAGTGTTAAAGAAACAATTATTGAACTGTACAAAGACCCCAATATATATATAGGTTTGAAGCAAAAACTTAATAAGACAATTACACCTGACAAAAAACCAATATTAGAAATATTTAATGAATTAATAGCTTGAAAGAATCAAAATATATATTGCATTTACCAAGTTGGTATCCAAATAAATACAAACCTTTTGAGGTTAGTTACCTTAAGGACCAAGTAACATTTTTATCAACTATAAATAAAGGTATTGTTGCTTGTGTTATTGAAAATGAAGCAGTCGAAGAAGCTTATGACACCTTTCATAAATTTGATAATCATACTGAGTATATTAGATATATCCCATTAAGAAATGGGATTATAAGACAAATATTATATTTTAAAACATATTTCTCTCTAATAAAAACAATATTTAGAAAAGAAGGTAAGCCAAGTTTTTGTCATGTTCATATATTGTTTAGAGCTGGTTTGATTGGCTTATTATTGAATCGAGTTTATGGCATACAATATCTATGCACTGAACATGACAATGTATATCTTAATACAGGTAAAAGTACAAAAAAGAACAAGATCATATTTTTTAATAAACAGGTAGTAAAAAAAGCCTTCAAAGTTGTAGCGGTAAGTAATTATCTTTCAAAATGTATGATGAAATACGATATTAAAGCATCGGGCATTATATATAACCCTATAGATACTAATGTATTTAACTATGCTGAAGGTTCAAAAACCGGTAGAACAAAGTTTATTCATGTTTCTCATCTAGATTCAGATCATAAGAACCCCGAAGGAATATTACAAGCATTTAAAAATGTTCTCAAATCAGGATTTGAATGTAAACTTGTAATGATTGGGAGCAATTTAAAAAATTTAAAAAATTTAAAAAAGCTACCAATTTCAAAAGAAATAAAGAGTAATATTAAGTGGATAGGACCATTAAATTCAAACCAAATTGCACAAGAGATGAAAGAGGCAACTGCGTTTATTTTATTTAGTAGATATGAGAGTTTCTCTATTGTAATTGCAGAAGCGTTGTGTAGCGGATTGGTCGTAATAGCATCAAAATGTGGTGGTCCAGAAGAGTTAGTAGATGAGAGTCTAAATGGAATTTTAGTTGAAAGCGAAAACATTAATGAACTAACAAGGGCAATTGAAAAGGTTATTACTATTAACAAACTCAATCAAAAGAAAATTTCTGAACAAGCGAAATTAATATTTGATGCAACATCGTTTATTGGGCTATATAAGGACTTATATTCAACATGTTTATTAAAATCTTCTCTTTAAGATTTTTAATTCAACAAACTCTATCATTTTAGATATTTTATGTCTTAAGAGCCTAATAAAATTTTGTTTATTTGGATCAATGTTTTCATGAGGAAATTTTGTTAATGGTGTTTTTTTATTTAA
>JBBKVK010000170.1:0-5854 GCA_037968395.1 Saprospiraceae bacterium
GACGTAGCGACAGCAAGTCTGATCTCATATCACTTGTTATCATTATTCCTTTATCTTCTTTTCGTTTTCAAGTAATCTTAATAACTCATCGTTACAATTCAATTTAAGAATTACTAGCTCATTAAATATGGACATTGTTTTAATTACAACGGAGTCGCTTCCCATTTCATATTTGACAGAATTTCCATTTAATATCGCTCTTTTTAATGATGTTACTAATCCATATCCATACAGTACACCCATTCTAGAGTCGGTCATATAATAATTAAATTCTTGAATTGATGATTGTTTCCACATAAGTTCTTTAGGTGTATACGCTTTGAATTGCTCTTTAATTTCCCTTCTTATATTGAGATAATCTATTTTGATACCAAGTATCTCTTTCAACTCTTGGTTAGCAATGGCATTTATGTCCCATGATCCTGTTTCTATTAAAACCAATTCACGAATCAATTCCCGTTGATTTTCAGATTCTTGATTTCGATGAAGCATTGATATATTAATTTCTTGTTCTTTTAATCTGTTAACCGCTATTGGAATACAAACCCCAGTCCCTACATACTCTCTAAGTAAAAATGCTATTTCATTTAGTTCTAGTTGTTCGATGTTCTTTTTTACCAAAATTTTAGTTCTTTCTGATAAGTCTGAACCTGTTGAAGTTAGCTGAGATATTGTCTGATTTTTGCCGAACAATTTATTTTCTGATTTTATTGATTAATGATAACGCCCCAAGCTATGTGGCGGCTCGTCCTGATAAGGCGAGCTGATCATCATAGCTGTTGTTAGCTTTTGCTTTCTTTTATTTTTTCATTTTCTCTGTCCACTTTCTCCTAAAACAGCCCCTTATCTTTTCACTTTCATACTAAAATTCCTCTTTCCCAAGACTCTATTCTTTTAAGCTTCAAGGTACAACGGACCGGTTAATTACCGAAGGTCTTAAGTAGTCCAAATCAATGAATCAAAAAGACGGTGTGGCGGCTTTTCAAAGATTATCGCAACTAAGATAAACACATTTTCTTATTCACCAGCTTCTTAGATGTTTCATTTTACTAATCCTTCTATTAAGTGGCCCAATTCTGTGAGCGGATCTATCCATCGAAGTACTACTTAAAAATCTGTAAAAGTTAACGGTTTGGCTGTATCGGGAGTCGTGACGAAGGAGCGATTTCCTGATCACAGCTTGTTATAGCCCGTATTTTATTTGAATGGATTGGAGAATTTCTTGTCTGATATAAATTCATAATCAGTTAATGTGTGAAGAAATTCAATTATTAAATCCTTTTCTATATCAGACAATTCGATTTTTTCTCTTAATACCCAATCAATTTCAGGATGATCTTTAATACCGATTGTGTAATGATCAATTACTTCTTCAAGGGATTCAAACCTACCATCATGCATATAAGGGCTAGTCAGACTAATATTTCTTAATGTTGGTACTTTGAATTTCCCATTACCAGCTCCTTCATCTTCATAGTCCAACTCTAGACCTATATTAGTAGCTCTTCTCCAAGATGCAGAGTAGTGGTCACCTTTATGACATTGTCCACATTTGGCTTTGCCAAAAAACAGTTCTTTTCCTGCCAATTCATTAGCGGTAAAGTTTGTGAAGTCTATATCTTTTCCTTTATCAAATTTTGAATTATAGGATATTAAGGAAGCCACAAATGTAGTGATGGATTCTTCAATGTTTGATTCAGATATTGGTTCATTGAATACTTCTTGAAATAAATTATTGTATTCTTCGATTTCAGCTAGCTTATTTACCAAACTTTGTATATCTCTCATTCCCATCTCAATATGATTAGAAATTGGGTTCAATATGTGGTCTTCCAGCTTTCCTGAATGTCCCTCCCAAAAATGTGAAACTTGATATGCATTGTTTACTAGTGACATTGAATTTCTTGAAGTTTCATAATTCTTTACACCTTTACTAAATCTCTTATTATCCGCAAAGCCATTTTCTTGATTGTGACAATTTGCACATGCTATTGAATTATTTTGAGATAATTTATTGTCGTAAAACAGGATTCTTCCTAATGCTGCTATTTGGTCATGGTTTTGATTCCCTTGATAACTTGTTTGATTGTAAGGAATCTCAGATTCGAAATAATCAAAATCTGATATAATCAATGCTGCAGGTTCGAATTCTGAATTATTTTCAATTGACTGACAAGAAGTAGCTAAAATAGTAATTAGGATTAGAATTTGAATGTTCTTCATGATCATGATTTTAAAAACTATAGAATAGTATAATTGATCCAGGTAAATCAAAGATATCCTTTACAGCAATATTTGTATCTCGGAAATTCCGTGTGGGATCGAAGTCTGATTTAAAACTATCAATGCCATACTCAAAATTAAGATATATTCCTGCTTCAGTATAAATGCTTACTCTTTTAGAAATTTTATATTCCAATCCTAAAAAGGGCCCAATTGAAGCAGATATCGTTTGATCTAAGTTCGTGTTGAAACTTTCTCCATCAGGATCATTAGAGTCTAGATTTGATCTTTGATTTAGGAAATAATTGAGTAATACTTCTGTTCCATACAGAATATATCCACGCTTAAAAACATTCTTGCGTTTCCCTTTACTTATCTTGTAATCAAGATTGAATCTGGCATCATCTCTGTCGATATCAGATTCATTGTTTTCAAAATTCCCAAAAACATCAATGTCAAAAGCGTGCCTCGTAAATTTCTCATTTTCATTGTACTTAATGAAGTGAAATAGATAATTTCCTCTGGATCCAATAGTATTGTCAAAGGGTAAAAAATTATTAATGAATGTTGCATCTATACCTGTAGATTTGTAAAAAGTATCCTGTTTAACATTCTGAGAGTAACCTGAGGTCATACAGAATAACAATACTGTTGTAAGTAAAAAATCTTTAAGAGTTTCTTTATTCATTTTGTTCATTTTTTTGATTTTATGTGGGCTATAACTAAGTCATATGTGCACATTTCCTATATGCCTATTACACACTTCTAACTTATTATGTACTTGATTATCAATGAGATGTAAAAACAAGGCGTTTTTTAACGGGTACATGGTTCCAAATTTGGTTTTCCAAATATAAGAAATATTACTTATTAAAATACATACAAACAGTATTTTTTAAGTAGCGAGGTCGAAGCTTTTGGGTGAAAATTTATGTACTATTTTTAACAATCAGAACACATAACTCTCAGATTGATTTTAGCAGGTTAGGAGGGCAACAACAGAAAAGTTATTACGATTACAGTTTGCTTATACTGTTTTCAAATGTCACCGCAAGGGTTTAGTGTACATCACTCCCCTACTCCTTTGCATCAAAACGGTAGAAGGACTTCCCATCAAATCCGTAGACGGAACCTTCTCCAATGCTGTACCAAAGGTTGCCACTCTTGTCTTTGTATATTACTTTTACGAGGTCAATTTTTAGTGATTTGTCTTGGGTAAAGTGAGTGAGTTTATCACCATCGTACCGCCAAACTCCACTGCCAAATGTACCAAACCAAAGATCGCCATTATTATCTTGATTGATGCATTGATAGCTTGTCTTAAAATCATTAATCAAATCGTCCTTGCTGTGCTTTAGGCTATATTCTTGTTTGAAATTGTATAAGGAATCTCCTTCCAAGTAATTTAAATTAAATCTGTTGTTGGTAATCCATGTTCGGCCAGTATTGTCTTGAAATACACTTCGACAGATGCCGATCTCGTCCTTTTTATTGATGAGGGTAAAGGATTTACCGTCGTATCTAAAAGTGCCGTTGCCCATGGTGCCAATCCATACATTGCCTACATTGTCTTTATACAATTCAGAGACTCCGTCGTTTTTTTGGACAAATGGAGGAGGCAGTTTTAGAAAAACCAATTTATCGTCTTCTAACCGATAAACGCCCAGCCTATCATGATATCCAAACCACAGATGATCCAAATCCTCCTTCCATACTGCTCTAGATCTATCTAAGGGCAAGGGGCGTTCTTCATCGACCTTCATCGGCTCAAAGGATTGTCCATTAAACTTACAGACTCCATTGTCACCAGTCACGATGTAGATGTTGCCATTTCTATCTTCTTGGATGCAGCCCACTTGATTGCCCCCATTTATCAATTTGGTGATATTCCAATCTAGACCTGGAGCGAACTCTCGATCAATACCCTCTGGCAGCCCATGCCCTACCGTGAAATAGATGTACTCTTTTCCATCGTATCTACAAAGTCCATCTCCATGCGAACCAAACCAAAAATTGCCTTTGCTGTCTTCAAAAATGGAGGTGATCATGACACTCATTTGCAAGACAGAATCCACTCTGGGTTGCCCATCTATGACCTTACCAGTATTAGATGATTCTATGGTATTGGTCTTAGATAGTTGGCTGCCGCATGATGTTGCTACTAGGATAACAATCAACAGATAGAATTTGGAGGAAAAAAATGATTGATTCATTTGATTATTTTATTTTCAAAAGTAGTTCAATTCATTCTAATCGCTCACTTATAATAGTAAAAGCATGTAAAACAATGTAAAAGAGGTCTATATGGGTAGTAATACAATGTGTACTATACGATGTAGACAAAGGCATTCTACATTCCATGTTGGAATCTAAGTGTAATCATTATACCTTGTTGCATTCGATTTTCTAATTTGTCAAAAGATAATAAACCAACGCAAGTACGAACATCATCAAAAAAGAAGAAATCATAATGGCGAGTGTTTTAGAATATCCTTTCGGAACAATTTGATTTTGATTGTCCATAGATCTGATTAATGGATATAGATTTGTTAATGAATAATGCGGGTTTAACATTCCAACGCTGTTTCCTTTATCAAACTCTGGAAAGAAATACAAGATCAGTATGTTTGCCCCTTCCAATTACTTTTAATGATTAACCTTCATGATGGTTAGAAAATTTCATACTCAGGTAGATACTTCACAAACTAAATGCCAAGAATTCTTTCGGAGTTTTTTCTGTTTTACAAACTTTTACATCATTTAACAGTATTTGTTTACACATTGACCTGTCCTGCCTTATCTTAGAGTTATTTACCACTAAAAGATGAATTATGCAACGAATCTTATCAAAAAATAGCTTTCTCACAGCAATCCTACTCTTCTTTACACTTGGCTGCATCGAAATAAGCACCGCCCAAGCGAATATGCAAGCTTCAATTGTCAGTAACTCGTTGCCCGGGCAAGAAGCCACAAATGAAGATGGGGACCAGGAGGATCTCGACTACCTTGTCAATACATGGTCAAGCCCTGTAACCAAAGAGGAAGTAAAAAAGTTTGTTTCAATATTAGACTTCTGGACTACCGAGGATAAAGCCAGATACAAGCACGACGCATTTAGAGACATTTGGGTGGTCAACTTAAAAGACTACCCAGATTGGACCCTTGATGTTAGCGAAATCGAGCCTGAGAATAAAGCCACTGGACGAACAGAAGAGTTTACAAAAGAACAATTGGCCATAGTCTCAAATGCAGACTATTCTGACCATCTTCGCTTTTCTGCTAGGTTTAACAGCACCAACATTAAGACAGGAGTGGTGGAAGAAAATGTGCTGGTCAGTCAATCGTTTTGTTTGGTTCCTGATGTTCAAGCAGCCTACAAAGGTGGATTTGATGCACTTGTAAGTTACTTAAAGGTGGCCAGTAAGGATAAAGTGAAACATGTAAAACGGGACAAGGTTGGAAGATACAGAGTCTTTTTTACCGTAACTGATAAGGGATCTATCAAGGACATTAAAATGGTGGAAAGTTCAAATTACCCTGAAGTAGACGAGGCCTTGATTAAGATCATAAAAGATATGCCTCGCAATTGGACTCCCGCTCAAAACGAAAATGGAGAGAAGGTTGATCAAGA
>JBBKVK010000171.1:0-46827 GCA_037968395.1 Saprospiraceae bacterium
AAAAATTGTTAAATTAATTAGGGTGGTCGATGAACTAAAAGGAGACACAAAAAGATTTTATTGAGCGTACTACCTCTTGATATTTTTGACGAGCTATTGGAATTTCTATGTCAGATTGCAAGAACAAGCTTCCTTTTTTAAAAGATACTATTTGGTCAATGTTTACAAAATGCGATCGATGGCATCTTATGAAGAGTCCTGAAGGCAATAGATGTATAAGCTTTTTAATGGTTTTACTAAATACGTATTTTTTGGAATCTAGTGTATACAGACAAGTATAGTTGCTGGCAGATTCTAACCGTAAAATATTAGAAAAGGGAATAATGATGCTACCCTCAGAAGTATTAAGACAAAGCTTTGTAACTAATTTTTGAGAAGCTACTTGAATATTTATACTTTTACTATTTTCGTCTAATGCAATTATTTTAGACTCTCCTTTCTTTAAAGCCGGGCTTGGCAATTGAATTGCAATTTTGGTCGATTCACTCATGGTTGGTTATTATATAGTTAATCATTTAGGTCAAGATTTATAATAAAATCTCAGCACTAAATTCAAACGCTAAATTAAGCCTACATAAAACTAATGGCAATGGCCCATATGGGTCATTTTAGATTCGACATATCAATTTTGTTTTAATAATTGTAGTTTATGTTAAAGAATTGTGCAATTAATAGTGAAGAAAGGATTGTACAGGTATCAATCCTTAATACCTAGCTAAGGCATAGGTAACTTATCCTTTATTTGAAACTAAAATGTGCCGCAAATTTCAATATACCCGTTTTAAATTCCTCTACAGATAAGTTATTGATATATCTATGGAAACCAAATTGGAGATTGATATAATCCTTGACAGCAACACCACCCTCAATATTGACACCCATTAAAATTGGGCTTATGGATTTGCTAAATAGATGGTTTAATTTTGATTTATCGTTTATGGAGCATGAAGTGTATCCTTTTAACCATGCCTTACCTTGGTGGGCCTCGTCACCGTCTTTCCATGCATAGGACTTGACCATTAGTCCAGTATTTATCATTTTCGATAGAAAATTTACTTGATCACCATATTCTTTTCTAATTCCGCTGACAGATTTAGCAGCCACTTGATAGGTAAAATAAAGATTTGTAATCTTAGCTTTCGGATTTAGTTTGAGGTCTCCGCTAAATCCAAAATTAATTAATCCTCCTTTAGAGTTTAGCAAATCAACCAAAGCGGTTTCGTTTATTATTTCTTTTTCTTTAAAGACATTCATCGTCGCCCCAATAAGACAGTAAAAAGGAAGGTAAAACTTCTTAGGGTTGCCTATATTAATTTTGAATAGTTGAGTGCTAGATCTAATCATACCTGACGATATGAAATCTATATTCCCTTGTTTAAACCATCCATTATCATTATTGTCAAGGACTATTGAGTCTTTTACTGCAATAATTGGTACTGGGCATTGAGACCTAACTATTGTATTACATATTAATAATGCAAACATTGGTAGCCCCAACAAGTGAAAATTGGACATAGGAAATAGTTGACTTGGTTGGTAATCCTCAATATCTCAATTATAAACCTATCAATAGGTTAATATAATACATTAAGGGTGAAATCTTTAGCTATACAACTAACGTTGATTTTAACAATTTATTGGAAAAACAAACTCTAGGTAATATTTTTTAACATTTAGTTCACTTGCAATTCGGTTCTACTATTCCACTTTCTATCCATATATTTGCACTTCAAAATCAAACATATGCAATTCCTTTCTGTCGAAAATGCTTCTAAATCATACGGAGAAAAAATACTTTTTAAAGATGTGACTTTTACCATCTCCAAAGGAGATAAAATAGCACTAATTGCCAAGAATGGAAGTGGTAAGTCTACTCTTCTTAGAGTAATATCAGGTGATGAAGGCATTGAAGGGGAAACGTCTAGAATAGTTATAGATAAAAATATTAAGACTGCATATCTAAAACAAGAGCCCGAATTAAATCCAAAAGATACGGTCATAGATGCCATATTTGACACCAACCATGCAGCACTTAAAGCAGTAAAGATCTACCAAAACGCCATGCTTACAAATGACAAAGATGCTCAACATAAAGCATTGATGATCATGGACGAACAGCAAGCTTGGGACACCGAAGCAAGAGTACAAGTAGTGCTGGCAAAGCTAAGAATCAAAGACCACGACAAAGAGATTGGTCAACTGTCAGGAGGTCAAAGAAAGAGAGTTGCATTGGCTAAAATCATTCTCGCAGAACCAGATTTTCTTATACTGGATGAGCCTACCAATCACTTGGACATTGACATGATAGAATGGCTCGAAGAATATTTAAAAATGAGCACCATTACTTTATTCATGGTGACTCACGATAGGTATTTTCTAGAAAATGTTTGTAATGAAATCATGGAATTAGACAACGGCACCATCTACATGTACCGTGGTAATTACTCACAATATCTGGAGAAAAAAGAGGCAAGGATTCAAAACGACGCATCCAACGTAGATAAAACTAGAAAACTATTCAAACGAGAACTCGAATGGGTAAGAAGACAGCCCCAAGCTAGAACTACTAAGTCTAAGTCAAGAGTGGATGGGTTTCATGAAATCAAAAAACAACTTGCTGGAGTGAATCAAGACACAGAGATGTCCATCCAAATTGATATGACAAGATTGGGCTCTAAAATTGTAGAAGCTCATAATGTCTCAAAAAAATACGGAGATCAAAACCTATTTGAGGGGTTCAATTATAAATTTAAGAAGGCTGAAAGAATTGGTGTAGTTGGAGTTAACGGTTCTGGTAAGAGTACACTCATTAAAATACTTACTGGTGAAGTAAAACCAGATACTGGTAAAATCATCATTGGAGAAACTGTCGTATTTGGTCATTACGATCAAGAAGGCTTGCAGTTAAGAAATGACAAGACTGTCATAGATGTCGTGAGAGATATCGCTGAATATATCCCATTGGCTAAGGGTCTAAAAATGTCTGCGGAGTCATTGTTGGAGAAGTTTTTATTCCCCAGGTCACACCAAAGAGTATTTGTCTCACAATTGAGTGGTGGAGAGCGAAGACGGTTATACTTGCTTACCGTTTTGATAAAAAATCCAAACTTCCTAATTCTTGATGAACCTACGAATGATCTGGATATCATCACCTTGAATGTCTTAGAAGATTATCTGGTAGATTATCCAGGCTGCTTGGTGATCATCACCCACGATCGATACTTTATGGATAAGTTAGTAGATCATATATTTGTATTAGAAGGTGATGGCAAGATCAAAGACTTCAATGGCTCATATAGCGAATACCGTAATGACAAAGAGGATCAGAGAATTGCCCTGCAAAATGCAAAATCTGAAAGCACATCCAATACAGATTCAAACAAAAGTTCGAAAGATGATTATGCTGCCAGAAAAGAACTAAAATCTGTCGAAAAACAAATTGAGAAGTTGGAATCTAAAAAGATAGAAATCTCCAATAAATTTAACAATTCGGCTAGCATGTCGCCAGACCAACTTATTGAATTGAGCAAAGAGTTAGACAGTGTAAAAGAGCAAATCGAAGAGAAAGAAATGGTCTGGATGGAGTTGTCTGAAGGTTTGGAGTAGTGTTAACTTTTTTGAAATTATAGTAGAAATTCAAAAATTAATTAAACCTTATCACCTCACTTCAAACATCTGAGTCACACTATTATTATTCGTAACGAATAGACACTCTTTGCCTCTAAACTTCAAACGTACTAGGTCTTTGACATTACCAGGTGTATAAAATCCACTTTCATTAGGACTTACAACTTTGAGTCCTGATTTACTGCCTTTTAAAATCAAACCGACACTGGCATCGTGGCGAGTGGTCTCGACTTCTGCATCGAAGTGATTGCCAGCTAATACCACATCATTAATACCATCATGATCCACATCCAAGACTACCATTCCTTGAATGGAGGACAATTGAGCTTGGTTTGGGAAAGGAATAAAATCATAGATACTGCCATTCCATTTAAGATATCCACTCCTAAACTCATTGGCTTCTAGGAGAAGTGATTTTTCTTTTTTATCCCCTAGAATATCGATAATATTAGCATGAGCAAAAGCATCGTAGCTATCAAATTTCTTTCTTAAATAGGGCAATTGCTCTGAGGAACATTGAAAGCCTCTTACGGGCACTTCACCATATTTAGTGTTTTTAGCAAGAACTACATCATACTTTTGGTTGCTATCAAAATCATCAGCATATACCTTTATTGTATTAGTCGCTGAGGCATGATATTTATTATTTAAACCAATGTTACCTAGTAAAATCTCATTGACTCCATCTCCATCAATATCACCAGCTTCGATCTCAAACCACCAACCTTTTAAGTTGTCTAAATATGCGTCTTCTGAATACTTAAACACTCCTTTATTATTTAATAAAAAAGTAGGCTTCATCCATTCTCCAACTAAGACTAAATCTTGTTGTCCGTCTTCATTAACATCTAAAGCTATTGCAGAAGTTACCATTCCTAGGCTTTTATTAGAAAATCTTGGATCGTCTATAAGATTGCCCTTATCGTTAATCATTATGTGTGATGTGCCAGAATAAGGATATTTGCCACCTTCCATTCTACCTGCCACGAATAGATCAAGGTAGCCATCATTGTTCACATCTATTGTGATAACTTTTGAAGCATTAGAATTGGGGAGATTCATCTTCGATCTTTCAAAAAGCCCATCACCTTGATTAATGTACAATCGATCTTCATAATTGGCACTACCCTCTTTATCTTCCGAACCTCCACTTGCTACATATAAGTCTAAATCTCCATCATTATCCAAATCAAAAAGTACAGAGCCCATATCCTCATATTGTTTGTCTGCATCAAATACAGGATTTGGTCTGTATATCATTTTACCCTCACTATTCTGTAAGTATATTAACCCAAAATCACCTTTTGAAGCACCAATATATAAGTCCTCACGGCCATCTCCATTGATATCTGCTACAGTTGTAAAAGGACCGTTTCTAGTCTCCATATGTGGGATTAACAGTTGATTGTCAAAGTCATTGTATTCATTTTCTACATGAAAATATTCAATTCCATTCTGTTTAGAAATATCATTAACCAGTTTATTAGTCTCTGTAAGACTAGGTAAATCGCCAATTCCAGCATCTTTTATATCAAAAGTTAGAAGCTGATTTACTTTGACATTTTTTTGCGTTATCAGCTTTCCATTATTAAATACTACATACAATTCGTCAATCTTATCTACTGACCCAAGACCAAAATGCACAATTGGCTCGGAACAAGATTGATAACCTCTCACATTGTGGTTTTCAGCGGATTGGACTTGATCTCCATATCTAATATAGACTTTAGCATTTAGACTCAATTTATCAGAATCTTTGGTAGATATTCTAAGGTAATTGCCAATTCCATTTGCAAGATTTTCATACAACTGGGCTACTTCATTATTGTTGTTGACGATGACATCTAGATCACCATCATTATCAAAATCGGCATATGCTGCACCAAAGGAAAATCCATCATGGTCTAAACCCCATTCTGTACTCACATCACTAAATGTTAAATCTCCTTGATTATTTTTAAATGCAAAGTTCTTCACTTTTTCTACCTTAGTTTTCATCGCTAAATCCAAAAAACTAAAGTCCTTGCCTTTGGTTGATCGCTCCATCATTCTATTAAAATCATTGTCTTTGATGTTACGATTGATACCGTTGGTAATTAAGGCATCTTTATATCCATCATTGTCCATATCTGACAGCAAAATTGACCAACTCCAATCGGTACTTGCCATACCCGAAAGTTGCCCAATATCTGAGTAGAACCCTTGTCCGTTATTTAGTTGTAACATATTAGCCATAAACTGGAAGTGGTATCCCTTAGCTACATTTTGCCAAAACTGCTTAATATCCATAGAAGGCATATTGGTCTTGGATCGTACATGGTCATTAGACTGCATATCCAATACCGCTATATCTGGAAATCCATCATTATTGATATCTGCCACATCCATGCCCATAGAAGAGTAAGAGGTATGTTTAAGATGCTTTGTTAATTCATTTGTAAATCCACCAATTTGGTCATTAATGTACATCAAATCTGGTTTTTCAAAATCATTAGCCACATATATATCTGTCCATCCATCATCGTTAAAGTCTTGTGTTGCTAACCCTAGGCCAAATGCTGGATCTTGTTTACCTAAGACCTGAAAAGTTACGTCTTCATATTGTCCTCCAACATTGTGGTAAAGGTGATCACTAAAATCGTACGAGATGGTTTTCTGATTCATGTAGATCAGTTTCTGATCGTATCTATGAGAGGGGGCATTCATCACATATAAGTCTAACAAACCATCTTTATCGTAATCAAAAAAGGAAGCTTGAGTACTGTGCCCTTTGTCGTTGATCTTGTATTCTTTGCTGGATTCGGTAAAAGTATTATTTTTATTATTAATATATAATCTATTAGCTCTATTAGAATCATCAAAAGAGTCCATGTTCCACGACATTTTACAAACATAAATATCTTGATAACCATCATTATTTACATCTGCAAAAGTGATACCTGAAGACCAATTGGGTTCATTAATCCCTGCCGCAAAAGTAATGTCTTCAAATACAAGGTTTCCTTTGTTTAAATAAAGTTTATCCTTAGTCATATTACCCGCCAGATAGATATCCATTAGACCATCATTATTGATGTCTCCGACACCGACACCACCACCATTATAGATGGATTCCCAAACTAAATGATTATTATCTTCTGTTTCCGTGATTTGGTTTATAAAATCTATACCACTTTCAGCAGGAGTCTTAATATTAAATAGCTTTTCACCTTCTTGCAATACCCTAACCTTATTGGTAGAATCTGAACAAGAGGCAATTATTATTGCCATTGAACACAATAGAAGGAAAAATCGATAAATCATATTACTTTGGTTGGATATTAAATCACTTCACTGGCATAAAATTATAAAAAGTTACATCATTAACAGCAATGCTAATCAAATAAACCATCTATTTATTTAATGGTTGTTTTGTAAAAAATCAGGTTTCTACTCAATATGTAATACTTTTAAAGCTTTGGTATATATATTTGCATATATTAGATGTGAAAACTTAAATTGATTAAATGAAGATTCTCCTCTTAGGTAGTGGTGGCAGGGAACATGCCTTAGCAAGAAAAATGGCTTCTAGTCCTCTTTGTGAAAAAATATTCATAGCTCCAGGAAACCCAGGAACTGAGCACCATGGTACAAATGTAAATGTCGACATCATGGATCATATTGCAGTAGGAGATTTTATTGAAGTGAAAGAAATAGACTGTCTTGTTGTAGGACCAGAAGCTCCTTTAGTTGCAGGAATTACGGATGATTTAGCTGTTAGATTTCCTAATCTAATCATTGTTGGTCCATCAGCAGAAGGAGCATTACTTGAAGGCAGCAAATCATATGCAAAAGCATTTA
Organism: Saprospiraceae bacterium; assembly: GCA_037968395.1. Lineage (GTDB taxonomy): Bacteria > Bacteroidota > Bacteroidia > Chitinophagales > Saprospiraceae > JADKBO01. The sequence goes on from JBBKVK010000171.1 coordinate 7,468, forward strand.
TGTCTAGGCATCACATACCTACAGCTGAGTACTTTGAAACCTCAAAAGATAACCTTCAAGATGGGTTAAAATTTCTTGACACAATGACGCCACCTTATGTCTTAAAGGCGGATGGTCTAGCAGGAGGCAAGGGTGTGTTAATAATCGACAATCTTGAAGAAGCACAGTCAGAATTAAGTGATATGTTGAGTGGTAAATTTGGTGAAGCTTCGTCCACAGTTGTTATTGAAGAATTTTTAGATGGTATTGAGTTTTCTGTATTTGTACTTACCGATGGCAAAGATTATGTAATTCTACCTGAGGCAAAAGATTATAAGAGAATTGGAGAAGGAGACAGTGGTCTCAATACTGGTGGAATGGGAGCAGTATCCCCAGTACCTTTTGCAAACGAAACTTTGATGTATAAAGTGATTGAGCAAGTTATAGATCCAACAATCAATGGATTAAGAGTGGAAGAAATCGATTACAAAGGCTTTGTGTTTTTTGGATTAATCGTGGTCAATGGAGAACCATTTGTGATAGAATATAATTGTAGAATGGGCGATCCTGAAACCGAAGCGGTAATGCCAAGATTAAAATCTGATTTAGTCGAAGCCTTTATTGCTATGAATAATGGTACTCTAGATAATTACGAAGTGATAATTGATCCTAAAGCCGCAGCTACAATCATATTGGTTTCAGGAGGTTATCCAGAAGCATACCAAAAAGGGAACCCAATTTCAGGGATTGAACAAACAAGTAATTCGATCATTTTCCATTCTGGGACTAAGCTGTCAAATGAAAAATTGGTCACCAATGGAGGCAGAGTAATAGCTATCACTACTTTGCATGATGATTATAAAGTTGCACTGGAGATGTCTAATGCAAATGCCGAAATCATTCAATTTGAAGGTAAAAATTATAGAAAAGACATAGGATTTGACTTATAAGTCCTATGAGCCAAAATTAATTTTAGTGATTTTCTTATAAACTACTTCTGTACTTCCTTCTGTTAGCTTAATGAAAGTATTGGGAGAGATGTTAGTATATTTATCGACAGATTTAGATTTGTTTGGCCAAAAAACTTCTACAGATTCAATATTAATAGCATGTCCAAGACCAATCTCTTGAGCCAAGCTAGAAGCACCAAAACTTCCACCGCTATTTACAAGATGATAAGAAACGTTTTTTGAACCACTTTTATCAATGCCCGTTACTTTAATTTTGGCACCAATTGCAGATTTATTACATGTTGAGCCAACACATTCTATATTAATAAAATTGTTGCCCTCAGTTCCTGGATTTTCAAATAAGGCATCTAAAAAAACGTCACCTTCAAAGGCTCCTCCAAGGACATGAAATATATCTGTATCTCCATCATTATCAATGTCTCCAAAACTAACACCATGCCCTTTCTGGATATGACCAAGTCTACTTACAGTAGTTACATCTTCAAAAGATTTACCAGCATTGTTTCTAAACATTTTATTAGGAACAACTGAGGTAAATGAAGGTGCTCCAGTTCCTAGATACATATCCAAAAAACCATCATTATCAACATCTCCATAGTTAGAACCCATAATATACATTGGCTCATCAAGGCCGCTTGATTTTGCAACATTTGTAAAAGTACCATTACCATTATTTTGATACAAATAGGATCTTTGAACATCGGAACCTTTCCCGAGATATGCTGCTGCTACATTTCCTGCTACATCATTATTTCTCATATCGTATGAACCTGCAAAAATGTCTAAATTTCCATCATTATTATAATCCCACATCCAAGTAGGAAAACTTCCAAATGGTTCAGATACTCCTGCATTGATGGTTGTATTCACAAATTTAATCCCAGTTTCATCAGAATCATTTCTCAATAAAATATTATTGCCACTCAATACAGATATATACAAATCTTGATCACCATCATTATCAATGTCTCCACTTGTGGCTCCTTTGACAAACTGTGTAATGCTCGCTATTTGCGATGAAACAGATTCATTAGTAAAACGACCATTATGATTAATGTACAATTCACATGGAGCCTTAATTGCAGAAGTACTTTCATTTCCAATAAATAAATCTATCCACCCATCTGAGTTAAAATCAGCCCAAGTAGCTGCTTGGGTTGGAAATTTTGAAAAAAGGCCTACTTCTACTGTCACATCCTTAAACTTAAAATCACCCATATTTTTCAAAAGCGAATTCGGAATTTGACCATTATTTAAATACCAAGCTCCTCTTAATACTAAAATATCTTTAAGGCCGTCATTGTCATAATCGGCTTGCATCATATTTAATCCACTGGTTAATCCAACTAGCCCACTTTCATTTGTGACATCAATAAACTTACCTTTTCCATCATTCCTAAAAACTTTCATTTGATCCTTAATCCCCCAAGAAGAAGCAATAATATCAAGAAACCCATCATTATCCATATCCTCTACAATAGTTCCACCCGAAAGACCTTTCGTATTGAGATTTACTTTACTACTTATGTTTTTAAATGGGTTTATATAACCATTAGAAGCAAAAGATGATGGCGGTATTCTAAATTGAGCGGGCACTTTATCTGGGTAGTCGCCTAATGTCATATAGGCTATATTTAACATCCAAATTGCCTCATAATTGTTTGGGCTTTTTTCAAGTATTTTTTTATAAATTGAGATCGCCTTCTCAGGGCCAGATCTCAATGAATAAATTCCGTCGCCTTGTATAGGAAAAATGCAAGAATTCTCTTTGTTCTTATTCAAACAGTTCTCTTGTTCACCAATTCTCATATAACTTATTGCTAACAATCGATTAACTATATCCTCATTTTTTTCTTCATTACCACGAATCTTTAATTCTTGAAGCGATTTTTCTAAAGCTACAATAGCTTCTAAATTTTTACCTGCCATTAGTAATTCATAACCAAATCTAATACCAGCGATCAATTTATCATTTTTAGAGGCATTTGAGCTTTCCATTAGACTCTTAAAGTTATTGGCTCTTACAAAATTGTTGTGGTAAGGCACTTGCATTGGATCAATGCCAGCATATATTTCACCTAAGGTTTTCACCATCTGCGCAGTACCGTCAGCAGGTTCAAATTCAGTATTAATTCCTTTATTTTCTATATCAGACTTACAGCCGAAAGCTACAATTAGTATTAAACAAAAATAAAATATTCTGATTATCATAGAAGTCAAATTTTGATAGTAACACAAAAGTAATATAAATAAGAGTTTAACATATAAGGAAAACTTTAAAAAAACATATTTACTCCCAAACTAAACTTCAGGTACATCACAATACGCCAATTTAGTTGAACCATTTTCGTCCATGTTTTTAATTACTTCTTTTTTTTACAATGTGTTTAGTACTTTTGAGTTTGTTAGATAAACTTCAAGTAATATGAAATCAATAATCTTTTACTTTTTTGCATTTTGGACTATAGCACCTTCGAGTTGTAAGTCAGACAAGACTCCAATTGAAAAACCAATTGAAGTTATAACTATTCCGACCTTCTTAGACAGCATGGCGGCCTCTATAGCAATAGTTGAAGCTGATGCAGATGGTTTTTACGACCAATTATCTGTCGCTGACGCAAGCATTCAAATGAAAAAATCAGACGGATTTAATAGTCAGGAAGAAGCCAAGGATGCTTATATTGTATTCATTAAATCCCAAGTAGAGGACTTTAACGAAGAAGAAAAAGCTTATATGACCAAGGTGTTTGAAGAGGTCAACAGAAAATTACAAAAAGTAAATAAGGATTTAATACTGCCAAATTTACAACTCGTTAAATTAAAACTTGACCACTATGGTGAAGATGTTTATTATACAAGAGGAAATATGATATGCCTTCCAAAAAACACTCTTAAAAGAGATGATTTAAAAGGGCAGACAAATATCATGCTGCACGAAATTTGGCACATTCTATCTAGAAAAAATAAACCCTTAAGAGACAAAGTGTATAATCTTATTGGCTTTACAGAACATAAAAGAGATATAAAACTTTCTACTAAAATGAAAGATATTTTATTAACAAATCCTGACGGAGTATCCCAAGCTTATGCCATTGATTTAGGAGATGGTATAGAAGCTTTGCCAATCATTACTTCACAAAAAAGTAAATACGAGGAAGGCAAACCAAGGTTTTTTGACTATTTAAATTTTGACTTGTACGAAATTGATGACGAAGGAAATGTGCTCACTAAACCTAATGGTGAGACCACAATACCTCCAAAAAATAATGCGATATTTTTTAAGAAAATTAAAGACAATACACAATATATAATTCATCCAGATGAAATCACAGCTGATAATTTTATGCTAGGGGTGAATGCTGTAGACGATGGTGATTTGAAACAATATTCTCCTGAAGGAAAAAAGCTACTAACAGATATTATAAAAATTATACAAAATTTTAAAAGATAATGGGAGGAAACAATAGGATATCTCCTTTAAAGGCAGAGATACACCGTATTATTTTTGAGGCTGATACTCCAGCTGGTAAATTATTTGATGTAGTATTGCTAATCCTTATTTTTTTAAGTGTTGTAACTGTAATGTTAGAAACAGTGCCTGGCTACCAAGATGAGTATGGAAAATTTTTTGTGTTTTTGGAGTGGGTATTTACCATTGTTTTTACAATAGAGTACATCTTAAGATTGTACTGTGTATATCGACCAATGAAATATGCGACTAGTTTTTATGGAATTGTAGACTTTATCTCAATATTACCAACGTATTTAAGCATTTTCTTGGCCGGTTCTCATTCATTCATGTTAGTTAGAGGGTTAAGGCTATTAAGAGTGTTTAGGATTTTCAAATTAACTCAGTTTATGTCACAGGGACAAGTAATCATGAGTGCTTTAAAGGCTAGTAAAGCTAAGGTCGCTGTTTTTATGTTTTTTATATTAATAATGGTTAGCATCTTTGGATCCTTAATGTATTTGATTGAAGGCTCGACAAATAAAGGTTTTGATAGCATCCCAAGAAGCATTTATTGGGCTATAGTAACCCTTACCACTGTTGGGTATGGTGACATTGCACCTGCTACTCCATTAGGTCAGTTCCTGTCCAGTATAATTATGATCTCTGGTTATGCAGTTATTGCTGTACCAACAGGAATTGTCTCCTCAGAAGTGATAAAAGCATCTAAAATAACGGCGAAGACCAATACTATATCATGCAGATATTGTTCAAAAGAAGGACATGATAATGATGCGGTCTACTGTAAATTCTGTGGCGAATCACTGGAAGACGAAGAGGAAGAAAATATACTTTAACGATTCATGTCAGGTATCTACATACACATTCCTTTTTGCAAACAAGCTTGCCATTATTGCAACTTTCATTTTTCGACTTCATTGAAATATAGAGACGAAATGATAGAGTCGCTCTTAAAAGAGATAAAATTAAGGCAAAATTATCTAATTGATAAAAACTTGCAAAGTATCTATTTTGGAGGTGGTACACCATCTTTACTTTCAGCTACCGAAATTTCTACTATTTTAGAGGAAATAGCAAAATATTTTCACTTCGACACCTCAACTGAAATCACGTTAGAAGCTAACCCAGATGACATGTCTATAAAGTACTTACACACTATAAAAGAAGCTGGAATTAATAGATTGTCTGTTGGAGTTCAGTCTTTTGATCAAGATGATCTAGCTTATATGAATAGAGCTCATAATTCTTTAGAAGCAACAGCAGCATTGGATGCGGCCAAAGAGTCCGGTTTTACCGATTTTAGCATAGACCTAATTTACGGGGCACATACTACTACCAATGAGGTTTGGCTGGCTAATATAGAAAAAGCCATTTCCTATAACCCTACACATATATCATCCTACTGCATGACTATTGAAGATGGAACAGCATTTGGATCTTGGTCAAAATCTGGGAAACTTACTCCAATTGATGAAGAAAAAGCAAACATGCAATACGGCATACTACAATCAGTCTTAAAAGACAATCGATATATACATTATGAAATCTCAAATTTTGCAAAAGAAGACCACTTTGCCAAACATAACTCTAACTATTGGAAAGGCAAACACTATCTGGGGATTGGTCCAGCTGCCCATTCATTTAATACCGTTTCAAGGTCTTGGAATATTGCCAACAATGCAAAATATATAGCTTCCATCAACCAAGCAATATTACCATTAGAGACAGAATTATTAACCAAAAATGAACAGTTTAATGAATATGTTATGACTGGTATCCGGACAATTTGGGGAGTAGATTTAGAAGAAATTCAAAGATATTTTGGCATTGCGTATTTAGAACACATAAAAAAGTCACTAGAAAGTACTTGGTATAAAGGCAAATTAAATATTAATGATCACAAAATAACGTTAACTACACAAGGCAAAAATTTTGCAGATCAAATAGCATCAAATTTGTTTTATGAATAAGACAAGTTTGCATATTGTCAATTCCTGTTACAATCCAACTGGTGATTGGGCACAAACATATATATTACAAGCTCAAAATTATGCAAGACTACTGACTGATTATGAGGTGTTATTTGTATTAGTAAATGATGGCTCTACCAATGAGATCAAAGACGAAGTTCTTAAAATTGAAAATGCCTTACAATATTTTGAATATTATGAATACAATCAGAACAAAGGCAAAGGCCATGCTCTGAGGCATGGAATCTACCAAACAGAAGCTTCATTATACTGCTATACGGATGTAGATTTCCCTTACGAAGCTGATGGATTACAAAAGATGGCTAATTTGCTCCAGTCAAAGAGCTTAGATGTAATACTAGGAACTAGAAATCCAAATTATTTTAAACAGATACCCTTACAAAGGAGATTGATTTCCAAATCATTGATAGGTTTCAATAAGTATTTTCTTAGGTTACAATATCCTGATACACAATGTGGAATAAAGTTGATATCACACACTGCAAAAGAAACATTTCTAGCTGTAAAAAATAATGGTTTCTTATTCGAGGTCGAGTTTATCAAGAAGGCAGAGAAAACACTAAAAATAGATGTTCAAGAAGTAACATTAAGAACTCAAACTATTCTAAAAAATGTAAAAGCATCAACTTTATTTAATCTGCTATTAGAATATTTAAAATTAAAGTGATTAACAATCCAACTTTGCATTCTGAATAATTTATACTATAATTGTATTGATAAAATAATATCCCAATGAAATACACAGGAAATTGCACAAAATGTAATTCAGATCAAGTAATAGAAGTTAAAGGCACTAGATTTAACAGCTATCAATACGTATATCTTAATAATTGGGGAACAAAATATGTTATATTAGATAGGTATGTATGCTCTCGATGTGGTTTCACAGAAGAATATGCTCAGCTCGATGAAAAATCAAGAACAAGCCTAGAAGAACTTTTAGTAAAAAATGGTTCTAAAAAGGATGAGGGGTTTGTCTAAATTGAATTAACTTTTTAAGTTCTAAAACACTACTAAAATTGCAATAATTATCCCTTTAAAACTCGCTGTATTCCAGCTCTATCTATTACACCAACGATATCATCACCTTCAGTTACAGCCACAATGGCAATACCATTATTATTCATTAATTCATATACATCTTTGAGTGAAGCTTGTTGGTTAACAGAGGCAAATTTAGAACTCATCATAGAGGTAACTCTAGAATTTAGGCCCTCTTCAGATTTCATCTTTTCTTTGATATAGATCTCTGGAATGGCTCCGCTAATGTATCCTAAAGAATCAAAAACTAAAAAACTAGACTCTTCATTTCTTCTGTATAAGTCAATGGGTATATTATAATTATCACCAATATGCAACCTAGTAAATTGCTTTCGCATAATATCTGCAGCAGAAAACTCTTCAAATTTACTACTCATTTTTGCATATTGATACTCTGCAGCCGCAGATGTAAAAATAAATACACCAATAAAAGCAAGTACGTAAAGTGCATTATATAAACCAAAAATAATAAAACCAACAGCTAATATTCTACCAACAATACTTGCTATTTTGGTAGCTTTTACTCTTCCTAACTTCATAGCAAGTCCAGAGCGAAGTACCCTTCCTCCATCCATAGGAAAGGCAGGCACTAAATTAAAAAGAACTAACATTATGTTTAATACTAATAAGAATGTAAAAAACTCTGTTGCTCCTTCTATCCTTAATATATCAAAACCTGAATCAAAAATAGAGGTGTCTACAAAAAAGTAAAGCCCCAATCCAACAATAGTCGCAATAACCACATTTACTGCTGGGCCTGCTAATGCTACAATCATTTCTTGAATGGGCTTTTCTGGTAATTGCTCTAGTCTTGCTACCCCTCCTATTGGAGATAGGATAATGTCTTTTGTTCTTACACCATACTTTTTAGCTGCAAAAGCATGACCATATTCATGTAATACTACACATAAAAACAGTGCAAATACATAACCTCCAAACCACAACCCATGAGTTAGAGAGACTCCTTCATTTATAGCGGTATATACTACAAACAAGACTAATAACCCAAAAGTCCAATGTAGTTTTAATGGTATGCCTCCGAAGACACCAATCTGCAGTGATTTATCCAATATATGTTAGCTCTTTGTGAAAATTTGAGGATATAAATTACCAGATAATACTCCTCTTGCTATGACCATTTTCTGAATTTCTGAGGTACCCTCATAAATCTGGGTAATCTTGGCATCTCTCATCAACCTCTCTACATGATATTCCTTTACAAACCCATAGCCTCCATGAATTTGTACAGCTTCTACTGTATGCTTCATGGCTGCTGAAGATGCAAATAGCTTAGCCATAGCTGCAGCATCTACATAGTCTAGATGTTGATCTTTTAAGTGTGCTGCTCTATATACTAATAGCCTAGCAGCTTCGATATCTGTTGCCATGTCTGCTAGCTTAAATGCTATAGCTTGATGTTGAGCAATTGGTTTTCCAAAAGCTTCTCTTTCTTTTGCATATTTAACAGATAATTCGTAGGCACCAGCAGCGATTCCCAATGCTTGAGCAGCGATGCCGATTCGTCCACCACTTAATACTTTCATTGCAAACTTAAACCCAAACCCATCTTCGCCAATCCTGTTTTCTTTTGGTACTTTAACATCATTATACATAATCGTATGCGTATCGGATGCTCTAATACCTAATTTATCTTCTTTTGCTCCAATTTCAACACCTTCCATTTGCGTATCTACAATAAAAGCATTGATACCTCTATGTCCTTTATCTGCATCTGTTTGAGCTATTACAAGATGGATTCTTGATGTTCCACCGTTAGTAATCCAGTTTTTAGTGCCATTCAAAAGATAATGATCGCCCATGTCGATTGCTGTCGTTCTTTGGCTTGTAGCATCACTTCCCGCTTCTGGTTCTGAAAGACAAAATGATCCTATCCATTCTCCAGTAGCAAGTTTTCTCAAGTATTTTTGTTTTTGCTCCTCTGTACCATATGTCTCAAGTCCCCAACAAACCAGTGAGTTGTTTACAGATACTATGACACTGCATGAGCTATCCACTTTAGATATCTCCTCCATGGCTAATACATATGATATTGAATCTAGTCCTCCGCCTCCGTATTCTGGAGATACCATCATGCCTAGAAATCCCATTTCTGCCATTTTTCTAACTTGTTCGGTAGGATACTTCATATCTCTATCTCGATCAATGACACCTGGAAGTAATTCCATTTGAGTGAAATCTCTTGCAGCTTGTTGCACTGCTCTCTGTTCTTCCGTAAGTATAAAATTCATTGTCTATATTTAATGTTGATGTGTTGACCGGCAAATATCTCAATTATTATATTAATCAAAGAATAGAGAAGAAAGTTTTAATGACTTCAATATATTTTTTGCTACATCCATTGATGTTTACCTAATTCTTGTAATTTTAGATTTTAAAATAGTTAAAACAAATGAGTAGGAAAATAAGAATGGGCATGGTTGGAGGAGGTAGAGGAGCTTTCATTGGCAATGTACATAGAATGGCAGCAGCCCTTGATGGGCAAATAGAGTTGGTTTGCGGTGCATTTAGTTCTAATCCAGAAAAATCAAAATTATCCGGCGAGGACTTCCACCTTAATCCTTCAAGAGTATATGGATCATTCGATGAAATGATTAAAATCGAAAAAACATTGCCGATAAATGAGAGAATGGACTTGGTATCTATCGTAACGCCCAATCATCTCCACTTCGGACCAGCTAAAATGGCTTTGGAAAATGGGTTTAGTGTAATTTGTGACAAACCACTTTCTTTTGACCTAGATGAAGCATACCAATTGAGAGATATAGCCAAAAAATCAGATAAAATATTCGCTCTAACACATAATTATACAGGCTACCCAATGGTAAAGCAGGCCAAACATATAATTGCTTCAGGACAAATAGGTGTGATAAGAAAAGTAATTGTAGAATATCCACAAGGATGGCTTTCAACCTTATTGGAAGCAACAGAACAAAAGCAAGCAGCTTGGCGAACTGACCCTACAAAGTCAGGAATCGCAGGAGCAATGGGTGATATTGGTACTCATGCTGAAAACCTGGCAGAGTATATCACAGGGTTAAAGATAAAATCAGTCTGTGCAGATATTAGCACAATTGTAGTTGGTAGGAAGTTAGATGATGATGGCAGTGTTCTGTTAAGATATAATAATGGAGCCAGAGGCATACTTACTGCAAGCCAAATATCAGCAGGTGAAGAAAACAATCTAAATATAAGAATTTATGGCGAACATGGTGGGCTTGAATGGCGACAAATGGAACCAAACACCCTAATACTTAAACACCAAAACAAACCAAACGAAATTTACAGAACAGGTAAAGGAGATCTTTGCCCAGCAACTATTGCTCATACTAGAATCCCCGCTGGTCACCCAGAAGGATACTTAGAGGCCTTTGCAAATATCTACAGAAACGTAGCATATTGTATCCAAGCAAAACTAAATGGAAAGATAGTAGATCCAATTTATCAAGATTACCCATCAATAGAAGATGGAGTAAGAGGGATGGAATTCATTTATAAAGTTATAGAAAGTGGTAATAGCAAAGATAAATGGATTGATATGTAGATTAAATATTCCTATGAAACGTTAGATAACAGAAGTTCAAAGTATTATTCTAAAAATAAAAATAAATGTATATCCACGATAAATCTTATTTCCCTGTATACAGTGCCTCTGAAAACCGATATAATGAAATGAAATACCGCCGATGTGGTAAAAGTGGTATCTTATTGCCAATGATTTCATTAGGATTATGGCATAACTTTGGAGATACTGACGATATAGTTCGTGGCAGAAAAATATTAAGAAAGGCCTTCGATTATGGTATTACACATTTTGATTTAGCAAATAATTATGGCCCCCCTTTTGGTGCTGCAGAGGAAAATTTTGGTACTATCTTCAAAAAAGATTTCAGACCTTATCGAGATGAGCTTATTATTTCTTCCAAAGCCGGTTGGGACATGTGGAATGGACCTTATGGCAATTTTGGATCTAGAAAATATTTGATTTCTAGTTTAGATCAAAGTTTAGCTAGAATGGGTGTGGATTATGTGGATATATTCTACCATCACAGACCAGATCCTCATACACCTTTGGAAGAAACAATGGGAGCACTAGATCATATAGTAAGACAAGGTAAAGCACTTTATGTTGGGGTATCACAATATCCAGCCGACCTTATGCAAAAAGCCATCGAAATACTAAAATCATTAGGGACTCCATGCCTTATTCATCAACCAAGATATAGTATGATGGATCGATGGGTAGAAGATGGATTACTTGATATTTTGGGTAAAGAAGGAGTTGGGGCTATTGCTTTCTCTCCGCTTGAACAAGGAATACTTACCAATAAATATCTAAAAGGAATACCAGAGGACTCAAGAGCAGGTCGGGACGGAAGGTACCTCAATGAAAATCAAATTACAAGTGACAAATTAGAAGTGGTAAAAGCCTTAAACAATATTGCATCAAATAGGGGTCAATCTTTGGCTCAAATGGCGATAGCTTGGCTCTTAAAAGATGAAAGAATTACATCTGTATTAGTGGGAGTGAGCAGAGAATCACAACTTCTAGACAACATCTCTGCCCTAAACAACTTAGAGTTTTCAGCAAATGAACTTTCAAGTATTGAATCAATATTAAAATAAAATAAATATGAACCTATTTTCAAGTGAAACATATACTAAGAGAAGAAAACAATTGGCTTCAGATCTAGGCGAAGGCTTAATATTAATACTCGGGAACGAAGAGGCGCCAATGAATTGTAGTGACAATACTTATCGCTATAGGCAAGACAGTAATTTTCTTTATTACTTTGGATTAAACCAAGCAGGTCTAGCAGCCACTATTGATGTAGAATCTGGTGAAGCCATTATTTTTGGGCAAGAATTAACTATAGAGGATATAATATGGATCGGTCCTCATCCTACGTTAAAATCACTCGGAGAAAAAGTAGGAATATCAACCGTCAAACCTAAATCAGGTTTATTTGAAACCGTACAGAATGCAAAGACAAAAGGAAGAACCATCCATTTTACACCACCGTACAGGTATGATAATATTATATTACTAGTTGACTTATTAGGTAAACATCATATTGAAGTAAAAAATGGAGCATCCTCAGCTTTAATAAAAGCAATTGTGAAACAACGTTCCTACAAAACAAATGAAGAACTTGTAGAAATGACAGAAGCTGTAAATATTACAAGAAAAATGCACATTGCTGCCATGCAATATACAAAGCCAGAATTGTTGGAGTCTGATGTAGTAGGAGTAATATTACATGAAGCAAAAAGATATGGATCAGATCTTTCTTATCCTGCAATTTTTAGTATAAATGGTCAAACTCTACACAACCATTATCACGGCAACGTGATGCATTCAGGCAAATTAGCACTAAATGATTCTGGTGCTGAAAATAAAATGTGTTATGCAGGAGATATCACTAGGACTTTCCCAGTAAACGGCAAATTTACAGCTAAACAAAAAGAGATATATGAGATAGTCTTAGATATGGAAGACACAAGTATATCTTCTCTTCAACCGGGCATTAGCTACAAGGATATTCATATAAATAGTAATAGGGTCATGCTAACAAAGTTTAAAGATTTGGGCTTAGTCAAAGGCGATGTTGAAGAAATGTTATACGCAGGGGTAGGAGGATTATTCATGCCACATGGTCTGGGGCACATGATAGGGCTTGATGTTCATGACATGGAGGACTTAGGCGAAAACTACATAGGATATGATACTAGCGTAGAGCGAAGCAAGCAATTGGGATTGAAGTCATTAAGATTAGCAAGGGATTTACAAGAAGGATTTGTATTGACTGTAGAACCTGGAGTATATTTCATTCCAGAATTAATTCAAAAATGGAAATCAGAACAAAAGTTGATTCATCATATTAATTATGACAAACTAGAAGGATATCTTGATTTTGGTGGAATTAGAATCGAAGATAATATTGTAATTACTAGAGATGGTCATCAAGTCTTAGGAGAAAGAATACCAAAAACAGTTTATGAAATAGAAGAAACTATGGCTAATTAAGGATCTAATAATTACACATTAAAGTAGATGTGATGACAATAATTGTCCTTAACTAAGAAAAATCTACTTTTTAACCTTCTGACTTAAAAGAGCTTTTTTAATAGATTTTATCATTCCTGGACCTTCATATACAAAACCTGAATAAACCTGAACTAGGTTTGCACCTAACTCTATTTTTTCTATTGCATCATTACCAGTCAGAATTCCACCTACTCCTATTATTGGCACTTTGCCTCCAGTCTTATTCACCAAATAACTCAACACATTATTTGATTTAGCCAAAACAGGAGCTCCGCTCAATCCCCCAGCTCCTATTAATTCTACACTGTCTTTATTTGTTTCAAGATTAGATCTATCTATAGTTGTATTGCTGACAATTAAGCCATCAATTCCGCTTTCAAGTCCTATTTGTGCTATATCATCTAGTTGAGAATGATTAAGGTCTGGAGCAATTTTAAGTAATATCGGTTTTTGAATAGATTTAGAGTTATTTATAGCTATAATACCTTTTATCAACTTAGTCAAAGGTTCTTTTTCTTGCAATTCTCTCAATCCAGGAGTATTTGGAGAACTCACATTTATGACGAAATAATGCACATATGGATGAAGCTTTTCAAAACAAATCTCATAGTCTTTATAGGCAATTTCATTCGGTGTGTTTTTATTTTTTCCGATATTCCCCCCAATGATAATATCACTTTTTACTTTTTTCAGTCTTTCAACTAATTCATCAACACCGCCATTATTAAAACCCATTCTATTAATCAAGGCTTTGTCTTTTGGCAACCTAAATAGCCTTGGTTTCACATTACCTTCTTGAGCTATAGGAGTGATTGTACCTACTTCTACAAAACCAAAGCCAAGTAGCGCTAATAGATCAATCCATTTTCCATCTTTATCAAAACCAGCAGCAAGCCCGATAGGGTTTTTAAATTTTAAACCAAAAAGATTTCTTTCAAGCGATTTATTCTCAAAACCATAAAGAATCTTAACCATCCATTTGCCAAATGGTAATGAGGTAGTAAGCTTAAAAACACTCATGACTCGATAGTGTGCCTTTTCAGGGTCCATTAAGAATAATAAGTGTTTTATGAAATTTTTATACATTAAAACTGGACTTTCGATTAATTTAATTTAAAAATTAAGGTTTATAAGCTATAACTTTAATTTCTATTAATAAATGAGGATGTGGTAATTGATGCACTGCTACAGTAGTTCGAGTAGGTCCATCATGATTGAAATAATCACTATAGACTTCATTGTATCCTCCAAAGTCATTCATATTAACTAAAAAAGTCGTTACGTCAACAACGTCTTTTAGTGTCGCTCCATATTCCTGTAATATAGAATCTATATTTTCTAATACAGCTTTTGTTTGTTTTCGAATATTCAAATTAGTTGTGCCCATTTCATCTACTTCTACCCCATCAAAAGTATTATCAGCTCTTCTACTACTTGTACCTGAGACAAATAACAAATCTCCTACCTTTTTGATGTGGGGATACTTCCCTCTTGGTGTTGCTTTTCCTACTATTACTTTCGAAGTATTACTCATCTTTGTTGATATTTTCAAAAAAATTAAAATCCATACTAGTTAAATACTTTACATTTTTAGTGATTTTGTCCAAACTCCAATCCCACCACTTTATTGACAAAAGTAGGTTAATTTTTTGATCGTCAAACCTTTTTCTAATCAATTTAGCGGGATTTCCACCTATAATGGAATATGGTTCTACATCTTTCGTAACAACAGCATAAGACCCTATTATTGCTCCATCTCCAATACTTATACCTGGTAAAATGGTTGCACTGTGTCCAATCCATACATCATTACCAATAGTTATATTTCCTTTATTTGGGTAACTTTTCCCTTCCATTGATTCCTCCCAACCATTACCAAAAATAGCAAATGGATATGATGAAATTGCTTCGACTAAATGATTTGCACCGTTCATTATAAAGGACACTCCTGACGCAATCATACAAAACTTTCCAATTATTAATTTGTCGCCAGTAAACTCAAAATGATACTTTACATTCTTTACAAAATTTTCTACATCTTCAAAATCGTCGTAATAAGTATAATCTCCAATTTCAATATTTGGACTAATTATGATATTTTTAAGAAAACACAAATTCTTATACGGATCCAAAGGGAATGGATTGTCTTTATTAGGTCCTGTCATTTGATTTTATAAGTTATTTAGCAACATTTTTTACAAATATAGTCGATTTCAATTACCTTTACATATCGAAGTCATTTAAACAGAATAAAATAAAATATACAATGAAAAAAGTATTTATAGTATCAGCAGTTAGGACGCCAATGGGAAGTTTTGGAGGATCACTTTCTAGCCTTACAGCCACACAACTAGGGTCGATAGCAATCAAAGGAGCATATGAAGGAAGAGTGGATGCGAATAAAATTGAAGAAGTATTTTTTGGTAACGTATGTCAAGCAAATGTAGGCCAAGCACCTGCAAGACAAGCTGCCTTAGGTGCTAATTTATCTATAAATGTACCATGTACTACTATTAATAAAGTTTGTGCTTCTGGTATGAAGTCAGTAATGTTAGGTGCTCAATCCATCATGTTAGGTCACAATGATATCGTAATGACAGGTGGTATGGAAAGCATGTCTAATATACCATTTTATTTACCTCAAATGAGATGGGGTAATAAATATGGATCTGGAGAGGTTGTAGATGGCTTACAAAAAGATGGACTCACAGATGCTTATGATCACCAAGCTATGGGTACATGTGCAGATGCAACAGCTAAGAAATTTGATATTTCAAGAGAAGAACAAGATAGATTTTCTATTCAATCATATAAAAGGGCAGCAGCAGCTTCTGAGAGTGGAAAATTTAAAGAAGAAATTGTCCCGGTTGCAGTACCACAAAGAAGAGGAGATGATATTATTGTAACCGAAGATGAAGAGTACAAGAATGTAAAATTTGATAAAATCCCTCAGCTTAGAGCTGCTTTTTCTAAAGATGGGACTGTCACAGCAGCTAATGCCTCTACTATCAATGATGGAGCATCAGCTTTACTACTTGCCAGTGAAGATGCAGTAAAAGCTCATGGGCTAAAACCAATTGCTGAGATTATATCTTTTGCTGATGCTGCTCATGAACCAAATTGGTTTACTACTGCTCCGACACTTGCAGTACCAAAAGCATTAAAAAGAGCAAATCTGAATATCAAAGATGTTGATTTTTATGAAGTAAATGAAGCATTTGCAGTTGTCACAATGGCATTTAACAAAGAGTTTAAAGTGAGCGAAGACATTGTTAATGTACACGGAGGAGCAGTGGCTCTTGGGCATCCACTAGGTGCATCAGGGGCTCGAATATTAACCACACTAAACCATGTATTAACACAAAATAATGGTGAAATAGGATGTGCTACCCTCTGTAATGGAGGAGGAGGTGCAAGTGCCATCGTAATTAAAAGAGTATAAATGAAATACCTTCTGCTTTTCACCCTGCTTCACTTTATCTCTTGCGATCTAAGTGATGTGAAACAGGGTGAAAATGCAATTGGTTTTAATACTGACACACCTTATATCGTAGTATTAGGCAATGTTCAAGATGCTGGCTCCCCTCATGCTGGTTGTACTAAAACTTGCTGCAAATCCTTATTTGAAAATCCAGATCATACTCGTCTTGTCACTTCCTTAGGCATAATTGACCCAGTTAACAAAAAGCAATTTTTAATAGAAGCAAGTCCTGATCTACCAAGACAGATGAAATATCTAAAGGCACATTCGAATCAAAAAAGCGAAGTCCCAGATGGCATATTTTTAACCCATGGACACATTGGACATTACACAGGATTAATGTATCTGGGCAGGGAATCCATGAATGCAAAAGAGGTCCCAGTCTATACAATGCCAAGGATGCAATCTTTCTTAGAAAAAAATGGGCCTTGGGATCAATTGATTAACATTAAAAATATTGTAATTAATAGTATCAAAGCAGATAGCATGATACATCTAACGAGTAATATTACTATTACTCCTTTTATAGTACCACACAGAGATGAATATTCAGAAACAGTAGGATATTATATCTCTGGACCCAATAAGAATGCAATTTTCATCCCCGATATTGATAAATGGAGTAAGTGGGATCGCTTGATTACTAAACTTATAAATGAAGTAGATTATGCTTTTATTGATGCTACATTCTATGATAACAAAGAGGTAAATAATAGGGATATCAGTGAGATCCCACACCCATTTGTAGTTGAAAGTATGGAGCTACTAGACCCATTACCAAAAAGTGAGAAATCAAAAGTATATTTCATTCATCTTAATCATACTAACCCATTGCTTGATCCTAAAAGTGATGAATATAAATATGTCCAATCTAAAGGATACAACATAGCTACATTTTTAAATCAAATATCCTTGTAAATGGCAAAAAGCTTTGCATTAGAAAAAATACCTCAAGATTTTGGAAGTTCTTTTTCCATTAGAAAATTTGATGATTCTCAACAAAATTCTACTCCAAAATGGCACAGTCATACCGAGTTAGAGCTAGTCTATATAAGAGAAGGAAGTGGAAAAAGACATGTAGGTAAAAAACTGGAACAATATACGGATGGAGATCTATTATTACTTGGTCCTAATCTGCCTCATTATGGTTTTACAGAACGTTTTGGTACTAACAAATTTGAGATTGTATTGCACTTTAGGCAGGATTTTCTAGGTGAAACGTTTTTTAAATCTACAGAACTAATTGTCATTCAAAGATTAATACAAGCATCATACAATGGATTGTCTTTTTTTGGCAATATTAAAGACCAAGTTGGTGAAAAACTCGAAAGCATGTTTTATATGACCCCTTTTGAAAAACTCCTAGAACTAGTCAAAACCTTAAACTTATTAGCCAATACAAGAGAAGTTGTAAACCTAAATGCTCAAGATGTCTTAGAACCAATAAAATCAATGAATACAGAGCGATTGGATTTGATATTTAATCATATAAGAAAGAATTTTCAAGATGAGATCAGTTTAGATGAGGTTAGTAACTTGATCCATATGACAGTTCCTTCTTTCTGTCGTTTTTTCAAAAGCCATACCTCAAAAACCTTTATTGGATTTTTACAGAAGTACAGGATTACACATGCATGTGAGCTCCTGATAGAAACAGAACTAACAATTACTGATATTGCATTTGAAAGCGGGTTTAATAACTTCTCACATTTCAATAAGGTATTTAAAAAATATACAAAAAAAAGTCCATCAGAGTATAGAAAAAATGTGTTACTTAATATTGCCCGTCGGTAAATAATAAAAATAAGTAAAATAATTATTGCTCTATCAAATTTCTGCCGCTAAATAACTTGCTTGTTTGATTGCCCGTTTAGCATCTAATTGATCCGCTTTATCTGCTCCACCAATTATATGTATACTGGGATGTTTGCCCAATAAATTATTATATAAACTTTTCAGTGGCTCTTGGCCCGCACAAACGACAACATGATCTACTGATAACAATTTATCTTCTCCTAATACATTGATGTGGAGACCTAAATCGTCAACCTTTTTGTACTCTACATTCCCAATATGGTGAACACCTTTCATTTGTAGGCTTGCTCTATGAATCCATCCAGTTGTTTTACCTAAATCCTTGCCGAACTTTCCTCCAGATCTCTTAAGTAAAAATATTTCTCTTGGTGAAGCGAGCGGTTTTGGTTGGTCCGCTAATGCACCACCATTTTCATACTTCATGTCAACCCCCCACTCTTTCATATAGGTCTCAATATCCAATGATGGAGAGAGATGTTCATTATCGTGACCTAAATATTCGGCCACATCATATCCTATTCCACCTGCACCAATGATGGCAACAGATTTGCCCACTTCAACATTACTGGCTAATACGTCATGATAAGACAATACCTTTGGATGATTACTGCCCTCGAATGCTACTATTCTAGGGCTAACACCTGTCGAAACCACTATTTCATCATATGTTTTTGAAAGTAATTCTTCAGCTGTTGCTTTGCAATTTAATAAAAGATTTACACCATGTTTACTTATCATCTCTTGATAGTACCTTATTGTATGAGCATAATCTTCCTTGCCCGGAATCCTTTTTGCCATATTAAACTGACCACCGATCTTACTATTAGATTCATAAAGGTCTATGGTATGGCCTCTCTCCGCTGCTAAAGTAGCAAATGCCAATCCGGCTGGACCAGCACCAATGACAGCAATTCGTTTACTTTTTTCTGTTTTAGTATAGTTTAGTTTCGTCTCATGACAGGCCCTAGGATTCACAATACATGTAGAGATTTTCATTTGAAAAGTATGGTCCAAACATGCCTGATTACAAGCTATACAAGTATTAATTTCTGCCGACTTACCTGCAGCTGTCTTTACCATGAAATCAGGATCTGCCAAAAATGGTCTTGCCATTGAAACCATATCTGCTGCTCCTTCTTGTAGAATAGACTCTGCAATTTCAGGAGTATTTATCCTATTTGTAGTTATCAAAGGAATATTAACCTCGCCCATCATTTTTTTTGTTACCCATGAGAAACCTCCACTAGGTACTATCGTTCCAATTGTTGGCACTCGGGCTTCATGCCAACCAATACCAGTATTAATAATATTCACACCAACTTTTTCTACCTCTTTAGCTAATTGCACAACTTCCTTCCATGTACTCCCACCCGCTACTAAATCTAACATTGACAATCTGTAGATTATAATAAACTCTGCCCCTGCTGCAGCCCTAATTGCCTTTAATATTTCTAACGGAAATTTAATCCTATTTTCGTACGAACCACCCCAGGCATCTGTTCTTTCATTAGTTTTAGTTACAATGAACTGATTAATCAAATAGCCTTCAGATCCCATGACTTCAACACCATCATAACCTGCATCTTGTGCTAATTTGGCACATCTTGCAAAGTCTGATATCGTTTGTATTATCTGGTCATAAGTTAGTTCCCTAGGCTTAAAAGGTGTTATCGGAGATTGTATTGGAGAGGGAGCAACCGCTTGTGGATGATAGGCATATCTACCAGTGTGCAGTATTTGCATACATATCTTGCCACCAGCCTTGTGGACTGCTTGTGTTATTAATTTATGTTGTTCTTTTTCACGATCGTTTGTTAGCTTAGCAGCACCCATTGCTACCACTCCTTCTGCATTTGGACCTATTCCGCCGGTGACTATCAGACCAACATTAGCTTTAGCTCTTTCTGCATAATAAACCGCTGCTCTTTCAAAGCCATTTTCCATTTCTTCTAGATTGGTGTGCATTGATCCCATTATTACTCTATTTTTTAGAGTAGTAAAGCCTAAATCTACAGGAGAAAGCAACTTATCGAACATAAATGAATATCTTTTGGATTTAACGAAGATATTAAAATAAAATAAGTGAAACTGATACTTTTAATACTTTAGTCAAAAAAAGAAAGGATCTACCTGCTTTCAGGAGATCCTTTCTTAAAATCGTTAAAGCCACATTTACTCTTTTGGAGTAAAATATCTTAATAATAGCGTTCGGGATTTAATTTTGAAGAGACATAAAATCATATTGATAATTTCTATACAAGTCACCAGCCAACCGAACAAATTTATTTGGCAGGCTCTTTAAAACCCAGCTCTTCATTAAATTTAATCTGAATTCTAAATACTTACACACAATTTTAACATATGATCTTAAATCACTTCACTAAGTTTTGTAATTCTTGATTTTTGG
Source organism: Saprospiraceae bacterium (assembly GCA_037968395.1). Lineage (GTDB taxonomy): Bacteria > Bacteroidota > Bacteroidia > Chitinophagales > Saprospiraceae > JADKBO01. The sequence continues at coordinate 28,689 of JBBKVK010000171.1, forward strand.
ATAAAAGGAGGCTTCAAAACTATATGGAGCTCCTTGTATCTAAAATCGTTAAAGCCAGATCTACTTCATTCAATTGAAATAAACATCTTTTAGGCAATTCTACTATTTTTGAATGTTATGATAGAATACCTTATCATTTATATATACAGATAGTGTGTAATTTCCTTTATCTAAATTTTTAATAGAATAAATTCTATTTATTGATGCTTTGTCATTAAAACTTTCATTGTAAATCACATTATTCAAATTATCTATGATTTTTACATTTGCTGATTGACCAAGCAATAAAGAGTTAACTCTAATTTCGTTGTCCATTGATCTAAAATTTGGCTTAAAGGTTTCAGATACTTTTTCTTCCATTTCAATAGAATAAGATGTCAAATTAAAAGATTGATCAACTATTTTTGAGTCATTCTCAATTGAAAGTATATATCTCTCGACAGGTAACTTAGATAGATTAAAAACCTTAGAAGTTACATTAGGATTGATTACATTTGAAAAAATTACATTCCCATCAGAATTTTTAATAAATACTGTAGCACCGTGAATAGCTAGTCCATTAAAGTCAATTGTTATTTTTTGATTGTGAGTAGTAACTCCCTCTGAAGTACTGATAGCGTAAGAAGTTAAGCCAACTAATAAAAATAGAAATGTTAAAATATTCGTCTTCATAGTAAAAAATTTAAAGTACTTGTTTAAGTGTACTTATGAAATTAAGTTTGTTTTGTAATAAAATAATTTTGATAATACAAATATATGATAACTTATGACGATCATTCTACTTCTATATTACCATATTTATGTCGTATATTAACAATATATTTATATCTTTTTAAATGTTCAAATTTTTATATTTTCTATTAAAGCGAATACACCATATTATAATTTAGATAGTTAAGATATATGCAATAAAAATCAGATATAATTACTGGCAAAAAAAATTATACTCTAAGTTTATTTTAATACTACCTGATGACTTTCTTTTAGATTCTAATACCCTAATAAAGAAAAATGGAACAAAATTTGAGTAATAATCATTATTAAGGTTGGGATTTAAAAGTTTCAATAATTTCATAAGTTATAAATTCAATGATTTAATATGTCAAATAGAACCATACCCGTAGTAGATCTCTCTAAGTTTGTAAAAGGCAACGAAGCAGAAAGAAAAGCTTTTGTTGCAAAACTGGGAGATGCATTTCATTCAGTTGGTTTCGTAGGAGTAATAAACCATGGCGTACCACAAGACCTTATAGATAACTTTTACAAAGCCTCTAAAGACTTTTTTTCAGAGCCTGTCAGTGTAAAGAAGTCTTACGAAATTAAAGATATGGCTGGCCAAAGAGGTTACACTTCATTTGGTAGAGAACATGCTAAACAGTCTCAAGTTGCAGATCTAAAAGAATTCTTTCAATTTGGACAATATGTATCACATGACCATCCATTAAAAGAAGAGTATCCGGATAACCCACATGTAATCGTTGTGCCTGAGTTTTCTAATTTAGGAAAAGACCTTTATAAGCAGTTTGAAATTGCAGGTGGTCATCTTTTAAGGGCCATTGCAATCAACTTAGGTTTAGAAGAAGAGTATTTTACAGCAAAAATTGAAGATGGTAATAGTATACTAAGATCAATTCATTATCCTCCTATTACTGAAGAGCCTAAGTCTGCTATTAGAGCTGAACAACATGAAGATATTAATCTTATTACGCTATTAGTAGGCGCATCTGCGGGTGGACTCCAATTATTAAATGCAAATGGTGAATGGCTAGATGTTGTGCCTGAGGAAAATGAGATAGTTATAAATGTTGGCGACATGTTACAAAGACTTACCAATAACCACTTAATATCAACTACACATAGAGTGGTAAACCCTCCAAAAGAAAGTTGGCACGTACCAAGGTTAAGTATACCATTCTTCCTCCACCCAAAAAGTAGAATGGATTTAACGTGCCTAGAAAGTTGCATATCAGATGAAAATCCTCTTGCATATGAGCCTATAACCGCAGGTGAATATTTAGATGAAAGATTAAGAGAAATAGGACTAAAAAAATAAAAATTATAAATAATGGAGTAAATCTCTTGATTTCTGCGTTATGTATATGTAATTTTGCATTTAATAAAAATTATATAAAATGTTCAACTTGTTTATTTTATTAGGAATGCCCGGTGGACCTGAACTTTTAGTTATTGTGTTCATAGTTTTACTTTTATTCGGTGGTAAGAAACTTCCAGAATTAATGAAAGGATTAGGAAAAGGCATCAGAGAATTCAATAATGCTAAGGCAAATATTGAAACAGAGGTTAAAGAAAATATGAAAGAATTAGATTAATCAAAGATGACTTAAATCTATAAATCTTATTGGCTGTTCTCGAAAGTGAACGGCCTTTTTTCGTTTTAATATTTCTTTTCTTTGCTTAAATCAAAAAAAAGAATCAAATAAGTTATTGAGTACTATATAAATTCTGACCTTTGTGACGAAATGATTTGAAAACACTTATTCTATCACTTCATTATAAAATATTACAAATAAACTAAAAATGAAAATTTATAATTTCTCTGCTGGACCAGCAATTTTACCACAGTCTGTTATTCAAAAAGCAGCTGAGGCTGTTACTAATTACCAAGGCACTGGGTTATCGATCTTAGAAGTATCCCATAGAGGCTCAGAATTTGTCTCAGATATGGACAAGGCTATTTCATTGGTCAGAGAACTATTAAACTTACCTGAAGGATATGAAGTCATGTTCTTAACAGGAGGAGCAAGTAGCCAATTTTTCATGGCCCCTATGAACCTATTAAATGATAACGAGTCTGCTGGTTACCTTGATACAGGTACGTGGTCATCAAAAGCAATCAAAGAGGCCAAAGCATATGGCAATATTAAAGTGTTAGCATCTTCAAAAGATTCGACTTACAATCATATACCTAAAGGATATGACATACCTTCGGATCTTAAATACTTACACTTAACCAGTAACAATACTATTTACGGTACACAAATACACAACCTCCCAAATACATCTGTACCAGTGATATGTGATATGTCATCGGATATATTCAGTAGACCAATTGATGTATCAAAGTATGATATAATTTATGCAGGAGCTCAAAAAAATATGGGCCCCGCTGGAACAACCCTAGTCATTGTCAAAAAGTCTATACTTGGACATGTTAAGAGACAACTTCCATCTATGCTAGACTACCAAACTCATATTGATAATGTTAGCATGTTCAACACGCCACCTGTATTCCCAGTATACGTATCTATGTTAACAATGCAATGGATTAAGGATAATGGAGGCTTAAAAGGAATGGCAAAAAGAAATGATGAAAAAGCAAATGCTTTGTATACAGAAATAGACAGAAACCCTTTATTTAAGGGTCATGCAGCTGTAGAAGATAGATCAAAAATGAATGTTACTTTTACACTAACAGATGAATCTAAATCTGATGAATTTACAAAAATTTATAATAGTCTAAACATTTCAGGAATAGAAGGTCATAGGTCTGTTGGTGGATATAGGGCATCAATATATAATGCAATGGACATGGAAGGTATAAACGTATTAATATCAGCAATGCAAAAATTAGAAAAAGAAGCTTAAGAAAGATTTTTTATTTAAATGCAAGATCAAGAAACGATATCTAAGTATACTTGGTTAATAATTGGGAATAAAGGAATATTAGTTCCTAAAAAACAAATTACAAGTAATGGAGAGTAAGAGACAGTTGCAAGTTGGTGAGTTATTAAAACGAAACTTTAGTCAAGTATTACTTGAAAATGGTAGAAATATTTATGGAGACATCTTAGTTTCTGTCACTAAAGCCCAAGTCACCCCAGACTTGTCTCAAGCTAAAATATATGTTAGTGTATTTGGCATCGAAGATAAAGAAAGTGTTATTGGAATGTTAGATGAAAATGCACACCAACTAAAACAAGAATTAGTCAGAAGGGTAAAGCGTCATGTGAGACGAATCCCAGATCTTGCGTACTACATTGACGACACTCTTGATGAAATGTATAGAGTAGATCAATTATTCGACAATTTAAAATAAATTACATTACATTTACCATCTTAGCAAGTCTTGCTGGGAGGGTATAATCTTTTGACTTTACTTTTATCATTACACCGTCTTGAAGTATCTCAGATATAGTAAATTGTGAATTTGGTAGTATTCCCAATTCCCATAATTCGCTTTCTACCCAATCACTAATCTGTGTTTTACTAATAATGCCTTTTGATTTTGGCTTCAAATGGAACAATGGTTTTGGTGGCAAGATTTCTCTCTTTGGTATTGGTGATCCATGTGGATCATTCTCTGGAAATCCTAACTTTTCATCAATCTCGTCTAGTACATCCTGGGTTAAATGGTGCTCCAACCTTTCTGCATCATCATGAATTTGGTTTTCGGTCATACCCATCTTATTTACTTGATATGACTCCCAAAGCCTATGAGCTCTTACCAGTTCACTTGCAAATTGCTTGCCTTTCATACTTAAAGTAAGCGAAGGATCACTTGTAACGAGTCCATCTATGTTTAAAGTTCTAATCCCTTTTTTAACCTGATTGATATTCGAATTAAGTAATTCCGCAATTTGAGGTATTGATTTATCCTTATTCACTTTTTTGGACAATAACTTAATTAGATCTTCTACAAATATTTTAGATTTTTCATTCCTTTTATGAACCCATGCTTGGATAAGTCCTTTTTGTGGAGAAAATAATGCAGCTAAGAGGTATATGCCTGTTGCTACTAATACTATAGTAGGCCCAGGAGGCATATTGTATATAATTGATAGAATTATACCTAAGATTGAGCTTATTAATCCAAGAATAGCAGATAATACAATTACTTTTTGCAACTTATGACTCAGAAGTAATGCTGTTGAAGCCGGTGTTATTAACATAGCTACTACTAATATAACCCCTACACTTTGTAGTGCTGCAACTACCGCAAAAGACAACATTAACATGAGAAAATAATGCATAACTTTGGTAGATATACCTATAGTCTCAGCTATTATCGGTTGAAATGTTGTAATAAAAAACTGTCTAAAGAAAATAACAATTGATGCCAGTGTAAATAATAATACCATACTACTAAGAACAATGTCTTGGTTTGAAATACCTAATACATTTCCAAATAAAAAGTCTTTTAAATCAATGTGATTCCCCTTTTGATTATTCAAACTTGAAATACCAATTACCCCTATGGCAAACATTGCCGTAAATACGATTCCAATAGCGGCATCATTTTTTGTTTTTACGTTAGTCTGAATCCAAGTTATAGCCACAGCCGTTATCAGTCCAGCAATAACTGACCCTACGAAAAACCCCAATGTACTATAACCAAATATGATAAATGAAAAGTAAATTCCAGGTAAAATAGAATGCGACAACGCATCTCCAATTAATGACATATTCTTCAACACTATAAAACTTCCAATCAAGCCACAAGTAATACCTACAATAGAAGAAGTAACTAATGCCCTAATGGCCCACTCTGCTGATAAAACTTCTAATAATTCACTCATATTACAAATGTACATCATTATTTCGAATATACAAATTATATATTTAGACATATCTAAACTTTCAATTTTAATTCAAAATAATAATTCGCAATCTCTATGATTAAAAGGTGCATATTTTATGCAACTTTCTAGTAATCCCAACTGTTTTAAGGTAAAGTGCAGTCTTACAAAAAAATACTCTTATGAAACATCTTTTGATTATTGCTTGTTCAGTTTTATCAATCATATCATGCAGTGACAGCCAAACTACTAATGATGAATATCAATTAATTGAAGCCCTTTTTGATCCTGGAGATGGAAGTGGTGAGTACATTCCTGTCCAAAGTAGTATGACTTTATTAATTTATGCTGATGATACTTATGAAACTAAAAAAGGCACATTTTGTAGTTCGACAAACACCAGTATTTCTGAAGCAGGAAGTATTAATTACGCAAACGGAACTTTAGATTCTAAAAATTGTGGTAGTTCTACACAAAATTTAATATTTAAAAAAGAAAATGATTTATGGATGATTTACCTTCCTTGTATAGAACCATGCATCCTTAAGTTTCAGAAACAATAAATGTTTTTAACTATATTATTCATGAAATTAAAAGTAGTTTTCTAATCTTTAACCGAAGTTTATTGACAAATTTTAATCTAATCCTTATTAGAGTAAGGATAGATTATTAAAAAGCATTTACTTTGTGTAGCAAAAAACCAATTGATTTAGCTACATGTACGAAATAATATTAAGTTTCATAACTGCATTTTGTTTGACCTTTGCGGCAATTCCTTCGATTATTCATGTAGCACATGTTAAACGGTTGATGGATGAGCCAGGAGAGAGAACATCACACTCAATAAGCACACCTTCACTTGGAGGCATTGGCATATTTGCAGGGATGTTGTTTTCTATTGTACTTTGGACACCTTTCAATTTCTTAGGAGATTTGCAATATATCCTATGTGCATTCATTATCATTTTTCTTGTTGGTGTAAGAGACGATTTAGATCCGATAACACCTTCTAAAAAACTATTAGGAGAACTCCTTGCTTCCTCAATTTTAGTATTTAAAGCTAATATAAAATTGACAAGTCTTTATGGGATTTTTGGCGTTTATGAATTGCATCCATATGTGAGTATTTTCCTCTCAATCTTTACGATAATTGTAATTATCAACGCATTTAACTTAATAGATGGAATTAATGGTCTTTCTGGTAGTATAGGTGTATTAATAGCTTCTGTTTTGGGTATTTGGTTTTATCTAATTGGCAGATTGGACATTGCGATATTATCTTTTGCTACAACAGGATCTTTAGTTGCATTTTTGAAGTATAATTTTACACCCGCCAAAATATTTATGGGAGATACAGGCTCTCTTTTAGTTGGGATGATGGTCAGCATTTTAGCAATACTTTTTATAGAATTACAAAAAACCATTACTGACCCTGACTTAGTTATTCAAGCGGCTCCAGCCTTTGTCATAGCAACTCTAATTTTACCTCTTTTTGATACAATTAGGGTCTTCATCATCAGGATATATCGGGGTATGTCACCATTTATGCCAGACAGAAGACATATCCATCACCTTCTTATAGATAGTGGTTGTACACATATGCAAGGCACTCTAATACTTATTGGGGTAAATATGGTATTCATTGGCATAGCCTACTTTATGCAACATCGAGGCAATCTTTTAGTTTTATTCATTATTATGCTTCTAGCACTTATACTGACTTTTTTCTTAAATAGATATGCCAATAAAATGAAATTACAAAAAGCAAATTCTATTAGTTAATGAACTATTTAATGATCTTTTTAGGTGGAGGGCTTGGTAGTTTAGCAAGATATTACCTAGCAAGGCACAATAGTGAATTTACGGATTTAAGATTTATATATGGTACATTAATAGCCAATGTCATTAGTTGTTTGATACTTGGAGGCGTAATAGGCTATATGGACAAGTTTGGACTATCAAACAATGCTAAATTACTTTTAATCACAGGATTTTGTGGTGGATTTAGCACTTTCTCAACTTTTAGTTACGAGATCCTCCAATATATGTTAAAAGGCAACTATGCCTATGGAATCTCTTATATACTTATTAGTCTGATATTGGGCATTGCAGCAATGGTTTTAGGGATGAAACTATTATCCTAAAAAAGTCACTTTTAATCTTTAATTCTACTTAACTTCTTAAACAATATTAATCCTTCTCTGGAGTTGATCTTAATCTTTTAATTTTACTCCACAATGATTTTCTACCAAAATAGAAGATCACAAATAATAATACAAAAGGCCAGAGGTTAACTATTAATACAATAAAGCTTAAAAATCCTTGACCGCCATTATTGAAAGCATTTAAGACTCTTCGACCAAAATTTGGATTTTTACCTAAGTCAGTCGTTGCTAATTCTGATATTTCCAGATTCAAAGTTGAATACTTTACGTTATCATCTAGATATTTTAAGCGTCCCTTTTTAGAATCTATCTCCTCTTCAATATTCCTTATTTTTTCTTGCACTTCTAATATCTCCTTAATAGATTTTGCTTTCAGAAGTATGGTTTGGTATTGTTTTAAGTAAGCTAAATTATTTATTAATCGAATATTGATATCCACATACTCTTCTGTAACATCATTTGCACTTATGTTTTTAGATTTCAATTTGCCTACTCCGTTATCAAGAGCTTCAATTAAATTATCAAATCTCACGTTAGGAATTCTAATTTTAAATACATTCGTAATTCGATTACCATAGGATTTGTACGATTCATTTTCATAATATCCATCGACAGTTTTAACTAAAGAATCTATAATGCGCTTAGCCACATCAAGATTATTTACTTCAAAAGTGATGTTGCCAACTTTAATTATTTTACTCCCTTTTTCTAAGGAAAAGTCCGATTCAGGTTGAGGTGATGATTCCACTGTTCGAGGAGATTCTATCTCAATGTCTTCATCATATTCAAGAGCCTCAGCAGGATTATATACCCCGGAAGATGAAGATTCATTATTTTGAAGATTTTGGCAACCAAAAATGAAAATACTGATGAAAATAACAATTAGCTTTCCCATACATTTTTATTATAAGATGCAATTTTCCCTGTATTTGGTGTATAATGGATTACACAGATTTGCACAAAAAAAATTGAGATCTATTCATAAAAATGGGGCTATATCAAACGATATAGCCCCATAATATTTAGAGTTATTTAATTTCAGATTAACAACTCTTACTTAAACAATTGTTATTTGAGATGGATCATTTTGATAATGGAGGAATTTTCATTGCTTTCTAATTTGCAATAATATACGCCATTTTTGGGAAGTTGATCCTTCTGTAATTCAAACATATTTTGACCTTTTTGGTAATCAGCTGTATAATTCAAAATTTGCTTACCATCTACATCATAAATGTTTATTGTTACACTTGCAGTTTTAGGGAGATTAAAACTGATTCTTGTCTTATCAGAAAACGGATTAGGTTCATTCTGATTTAGACTAAACTCGCTATCGTTTTCACTCTTATAAGTAATAAAGGATAACTGAACATTACCTACTTCAAATCCATCAAAGTAAGCCTCTGCATTTACATTTGCAGAAGTGACGTCTAGCATACCAGATAAATCGCCATCAAAATCAGATTTCATCCTTAATGTGACAAGAGGTTGCCCTACTGTTACATTAATCAAATTAGCGCTGTACAATGACACATTGACATTACCATTAATATCAACATAATAGTTCGCATCTGACACTTCAAATGATCCACTTGCTAAATCTACAAATTTCATTTGATTAGACGTCAAAGTAAATTGAACTCCATACAGCGCAGTCTCTTTACTTGAATTGATATCTACAGTCACTAATTCTCCTTTGCTTACTTTTCTCTCTTCAGCAATAAGATTTAGATTATTCTTAGATCTATTTTCAGTAGAAGTAGATCTCAAGTTATAATGAGCAGAACCATTTACATCTCCAATCTTTTGTCCTTTAAAGTTGACATCTGATTTATTCGAAGTTATTTGAACAATATCCATTGCCTCTTTAATTGGCCAAGGATGATTAGCGTCCGTAAAAGTCTGACCACCATCTACAAATCTCCAACTTGTATTGTTTTCGAATTTATTAGATATTCCTAGAATCAGTTTTCTCAATGCTACCAAATCGCTAGTCCTTACACTTCCATCATTATTAATATCTGCAGCAAATACTTTGTAAGGGTCATTTAACTTAGATAGGTCTAATATATGTCTTTGAATTAGTACCAAATCCAGAGTTGAAACTCCATTCATATAATCGCCATCTTTAGATACGGTCACTGAATAATCAAGGTTAGAAGGCTGATTAGCAAACTCATATTTACCTTCATTATTTGTTACCGTTTCTAATGGAAAATTAGTTAGATTGTCGTTGATTAATTTTACTTTAACATTAGACATACCAAGCCCTGAAACGGAGTTGATTTTTCCAAATATTCCAACTCTATTTCCACCACAAGCATTTTGATTGTCCACAAGAGATAAGGTTACTGTACAAAAGTCAAATTCACCTTTTTCGTCCCAAACAGTCATGTTTACTTCTACTACAGGCAGGTCATCACAATTAAATATTTTTGATGAACTATTGTAAGCAGGCACCCACTTCTGAGCATCACCTAGTTCATATTCAGCTTTAGTAGCAGTAAGTCCCTTTCCTTTAAAGTAATGTTCAGAATTGAACTTTCCTGGTATCGGAGATGAACTATTGAAAGTAAATAATAAATCTTCTTTTCGTGTACAATTATCAAATGAACCTTTGTCAAAGTCTCTTGCCCATAACTCAACTGTACCATTTTCCATTACTGCTGAACTAAGGGAAATACAATATGGTGTAGGTTTTTTCTTATCAACAACCATAACATTAGTTGTACAAGATTTATGATTACCACAACCATCTGTTACCTTCCAAGTTACTTTATGATTACTCATACTACCTGGGATATCGATTGGAATAGTAATCTTTACCTGTTGATTAGAATTTGTTGGAGCCAAATAAATATCTGGAACACCATTATTGTTAGTGTCGTTAAAAGTATTATCCGAAGAAGGCACATAACTGGTGAACTCATATTCAGAAATACCATCGCTCCAAAGGTCAACAAAAACTTGCCATCTTAACCACTTGCTGCTACAGTCACCTTCATCGGCAGCACTATTAGTTAGCATTAAGCCTTTGTGCTCACAAGTAATTCCATCGTTGTCACTATCAGATGGATCAGAAGCTATTACCATTGTATCTCTACAAGATATTACTGGAGCTTTTTCATCCCTAACTTTTACAACTTGAGTATGCGACCATATACCCCCAGTATTTGGACTATTAGGCTCATATACACACCAATCTACAACAGTATACTTGTTTAATATTTTTAAACAAACGTTTTCTACAAACTGGAAAGTATCAGTAGTAACACTTACTCCTAATAAAGAGCAATTAGCATCAGTCCATGTCACTTGGTAACTATGAATTGACTTACAATCAGTCGTTTCATCCTTTGGCCAAACAATTGTATTAGGATTGAAATATGTATGGGCTCTAACTGTAATCTTCTGTGTACAAAAATTAGAAGGATTGTTAGCTAAAAACCACTTACGGGTAACATTTCCAAATCCACAAGAATTTAAGTTTATTTTGATATCTTCATATTGTACATTACCAATGCTACAAGTATAATTAGCTATAGCTCTTCCTGTCAAATCAAGATTATCATAGTCTTCATAACACTCAATAGTTATGTCTTTAGGACACTCTATCGTAGGTGTCAACTTATCTTCTACTCTTACCCAAGACCAAGTCTCGTTGTAATTATCGCCAGCCGATCCATATTTACCATCCATATCGCCATCATCCCATACTCTCAACCATACTTTGACTCTACCATATGGTACGCCATCAGCCGAAATATCCGTAAGGTCTGCACAACAGAATTTTACATAATTTCCTCCATCTGGATCATCAATATCATCATTAGGGTGACCGTCATTATTATAAGTATTATTACCTATGTGTCCACAATCGCCACCTTCTCTTCTTACTTCAAGGTGCACTTTAGTACATCCATCATGTGACCCATTATCGATAGATTGTGGAAAGAGTTTTGCCACACCATCATTCCCACTTTCTTTTGTCAATGATAATACGACAAATTCTTTAGAGATTGCTACTGGAGCAGATTGATCTAAGATAGTAACCTTAACTGTATCAACACCAATATTACCACAGCAGTCTGTAGCTGTGTAGAAAAAGTTATGCTTCCCTTTTGGTACATTGGTTGCCCTATATTCTTTCTTTATAGGATCGTAAATAATGCTTACACCTATAGGTCCATAAATATTATAAGTTACATTAGCATCACAATTGTCATGCAAAATAGATGGAGCAGGGAAAACAAAATCAGCTTCACAATTCCATGGATTCACAGATTTTGTGAAGTCTGGCCCTTGTATTGTTGGCTTTTCAGTATCCTTTGTACTTATGATTTGTACATATTCTCTATCTTGATTAGAACACCAATCAATCACTGACCACGTTCTTACCATCTTAAAACTATTTGGGCAACCGATACCACAAACTAAGTTTTTACTATCAGTCTTTGTCGCTATAATATTACATGCACCTTGATTGTCAATAATTGCATTATTGACAGTAGGATAAGCCTTGATTAAAGCTTGCTCTGCACCAATTAATGGTTCGAAATAATCATAAATTTCTTGCATACTAACGCCACTAGAACAAGGCATCTTCACACTTACAGTTGGTGGAGTTACATCAGAAATCTTTAGTGGAGCTAAATAATAGTACACTTTGCATGAAGGACTCATGTTACCATATTGGTCTACGTATTTGTAAGTCCTTGTCATTATCTTTCCACTACAACCATTGTCGGTAATAACGTCAGATTTAAGCGTATGGTAAATACCACAGCCTTCAACTACTGTAGGAGTAGGAGCTTGGATACTACCATCTTTAATACCTTCAAGATCTGAGCATAAAAAATGACATTTTGGATCTTGATTGTCTAAAGCACAAGGACAGCTTGTAATAGTAGGAGGTAGCTTGTCTTCAACAGAAATGTTACCCCAACAACTGTTTCCAGTAATACTACTAGTCACGGTTACAGTATGATATCCTGGCTGAACCACGACATCTCCTACAACGCCAGAGATAGCAACAGAAAATTGAGAATAAGGTTTGTAAGAACCTTCTAAGATCATATCAGGCAGAATTTGTGCTTCACAATCTGCGTCAAGTGATACTTGTACAAGGTCATTACAAGCAAGGGTTCCATTTCCTTGACCAAATGATGGCATGGAAATGAATAGTAAAGATGCATAAAATAAATTTCGAATGAACGCAGCATCTTTACCAAGAATAAGATAGTACATCTTCTTCATCAGTAATGAGTTTTAGTTATTAAATAAATAATTTGGTTATTCTAGCACCATAGTGCTACGTTCAGAATAATTAAGAAGGGGATACTTAAGACTTATTCATAGTGCAAATATAAAGCGTCATACCCTTTGCTTGTTAACCTCATTAATGGTAATTTTTACATTTAATTTTTACTGATAAAAGATAAATGTAATATGAGGACCGTTAAAAAAAGGTACTAAATGTACCTTTTTAGGCCCGAACTGGGACCTCCGGGACCAGCTTATCCAATGCTCTTATGAATAACAAACCCTCAAAACAATGTCAATTTGAATTTCAGAAAAGTACTACATGTTATAATCCAATTAATTATTAAATGTCAATTTAATTGCCTTTTGTCGAAAAGTTATTGTCTTGTCTCGTAAAAATGTTGGTTTCGAAATAATTCTAAGTAAGTTTGTTTAGCTTAATCTAAATAAACAATTTGAACTACACAGAAAACATAAAAGAAGCATTTAGGTCTATTAAATCCAATTTTTTACGATCTCTACTTACATTACTAATTATAGCTGTTGGTATCACATGCTTGGTTGGTATTCTTACCTCAATAGATGGCATTTTATACTCAATGAGTGATAACTTTAATCGACTTGGAGCTAATACATTCGTAATTAAGCCATCTTCAGAAAATATAAAATCAAACCGTGGCGGTCGACAACGTAAAGTAGGCCCACCCATCACATTCGATCAAGCTTTAGAATTTAAAGAAGATTTTAAATACAGTGGTGCAAATGTGTCGATAGAATCTTGGTGTGAAAGCAATGCGACTCTAAAGTATAAAGACGAAAAAACAAACCCAAACATAATAGTCAGGGGAGTAGATGAAAACTATATCGCCACTTCAGCCTATGAGCTAGAAGCAGGAAGAAATTTTACAGCATCCGAAACCAACAAAGTCGTACTTGGGTATGATTTGGTCAAGTCGCTTTTTGGAGAGAAGCCAGAGAAAGCGATCAATCAGCAGATTAGTGTCAATTCTGATAAATATATTGTAGTTGGTACACTTAAGACGAGAGGTTCTTCAAGTGGTGGTGGCGAAGATCGAAGGATATTCATTCCTCTTATTACATCCAAAAACAAATATGGATATGCAAAAAAGGATTACAATGTAAGTGTTTCTGTGATCAAACCAGACTTGGTAGACGACGCCCTCAACTCCTCAATTGGTGTTATGAGAAATATACGAGGCCTTAAAGCAGGTGATAAAAATGATTTCGAAATAAGGAAAAGTGATAGCATTTTGCAAACACTCAAAGAAATGACTTCCACTTTAAGATGGAGTACCATCATCATCGCAATGCTTACCTTATTAGGCGCTGCGATAGGTTTGATGAATATCATGCTGGTTACAGTGACAGAACGTACTAAAGAGATCGGTGTAAGAAAAGCGTTAGGTGCTACAAGTAATAATGTGCTATTCCAATTTTTAACAGAGGCAGTTATCATCTGTTTAATGGGAGGAATAGTCGGTGTGATTTTCGGTATATTCTTAGGTTTTGGAGTAACAGCGATGATAAAAGGTAGATTTTTTATTCCTTGGGCTTGGATGGCACTTGGCATCTCTGTCTGTGTAGTAGTGGGTGTCATCTCAGGACTCTACCCTGCCCTCAAGGCTTCAAGACTAGATCCTATTGAGTCATTACGCTATGAGTAATAAAAGTAATTTTTAATATCTATGGAAGTAATCAATCTATCTAAAAAATTAAATTCCTTTTCGGATCATTGGACTCCAAGAGTCTTAGGGAAACTGAATGGTCAACATGTGAAAGTTGCAAAATTAAAAGGTGAATTTGTGATGCATCACCATGAAAAAGAGGATGAGCTATTTCTTGTCATAAAAGGTATTTTACAAATGGAATTAGACCACAATACATTGACTATCCACCCTGGAGAATTTGTCATTATTCCAAAAGGGACCAACCACAAACCAATTGCATTAGAAGAAGTAGAAATATTATTATTTGAACCTGACACGACAATAAATACAGGAAATATAACAAATGAACTTACTAAATCTACTATAACAAACATCTAGACTTCACAAATTATTAGCACTATAATGTTCCATTTAAAATAAGTTCTTGTCTTGAATTTTCATGACTTGAGTCATCTAAGCCGTTTCAAATTTCTGCACTTAATTACTTACTTACGGCTAAATATTAATAAAAGAGATTTATTAGAAAGATTATTTGTTCTGCAAAAGTAATTACTTGCTGAAGATTATCAACTACCTTTGCACTCACTAAAACAAGTAATGATAACAGGTGTAGTTATAAAATCAACAGGAAGTTGGTACATTGTCAGATGTGCTGACAAATTGTACAACTGTCGTATTGTTGGTAAACTTAGACTAGATGATCTCAAGTCGACTAATCCCATAGCTGTTGGTGACAGGGTCTTATTTACTTTAGAAAACGAAACTGAAGGCCAAATTAATGAAGTGTTACCAAGAGATAATTATGTCGTAAGGCAATCACCAAGAAAGAAGCACAATGTACATCTTATTGCATCTAATGTCGACTTAGCTGTATTGGTTGTAACTATTGTTAGACCTGATGTTAAGACTGGATTTATTGATAGATTTTTATTAATGACAGAACCTTATGATATTCCAGTACTCATTGTATTTAATAAATGGGACATCTATAAACCTAAGGATAAGGAACATTTTGAATATCTAGAATCACTCTATACTGGCATAGGCTATAATGTATTATACGCTTCAGCAATAACTGGTGAAAATTTAAATCTAATAAAAGATATACTTAAAGATAAAACATCACTGATCTCAGGTCAATCAGGTGTTGGCAAAACAAGCCTATTAAATGCCATAGAGCCAACTTTGGACCTTAAAACGTTTCAGATATCAGATTATACAGGCAAAGGCCAACACACAACTACTTTTGCAGAAATGACGCCACTTACATTTGGAGGCGACTTAATAGACACTCCTGGCATTAAGTCATTGGCTTTCAATCATTTTGAAGTATTAGATGTGGCACACAATTTTAAAGAAATATTTGAAGCATCAGATGCTTGTAAATACAATAACTGCACCCACCGTAACGAGCCAAAATGTGCTGTAAAAGAACTTGTAGAAATGGGAGAAATTAATGAAATACGATATAACAACTATCTTCAAATAGTAGAGGAAGTGGAGGATCAAAATTATTGGGAAAGACACAACGATATATAATATTATGTCATATACAGGAAGAAAAAAATATACATCTAGACAGGAGAAAGCCAAAAAGCTTCGTAAAAATATAAAATTGACATTTATAATAACATTACTTTTTCTATTAGGGCTTTGTTATTATAAAAGGGTCGATCTTATAGACTACTTTGGCACTTACTTAAGATAGAATAGTCTTACAAAAATACTATTTTTCTACTTTAGTCTCAATTACAGCAGACAAACCTCGCTCTGTCAATGCATCTTTCATAGGTTTCAAGACATCCATTTGGCCAGTCTTCACCGTAGCTTTGCCTTTGTAATGAACTAACAACGATGATTGCTCTGCTTGCTCAAAAGTATGACTACATACATCCATAAAACACTGTATCACCCAATCAAAAGTATTGTGGTCATCATTGTAAACCACTAAGAATGATATTGTGCCAATAGATGTCTCTTCTACAACTAATAGCTCCTCTAATTCTTGAAAATCTGTGTTGTCCAATGTGCTAAATTATTATTTGAGTGATGAAATTGCTTCTTTAATCGCTGCAAAGTTAGGAAGCTCTCGTGCATTTTCCAAAACTTCTGCATATCTAATTATACCTTCTTTATCAATTAAGAATGAAGATCTCTTAGAAACACCTTGCATTTCAAAAATATACTCACCATATAAACACCCGAAAATGCGAGATATTTCTTTGTTAAAATCAGATAGCAATGGAAAATTTAATTCATGATCAGCTTTATACTTAGCTAAGACAAATAATGAATCTACAGAAATAGCAATAACATCTACTCCAGCCGATTCATACTTTTTCATGCTATCTCTTGTCTCACATAACTCTGTAGTACAAACACTTGTATATGCTAGAGGAAAAAACAAAACCAACACGTTTTTTCCATTATAATCAAAAAGGCTAACTTCTTCCTTTTCAGAATTCCAAAGTTTGAATTGTGGTGCCTTATCGCCTACATTTAATGTCATAAATACTATAAATTTTCAAAACTAGTTTTTCTAATAACAGAAAACACAAAAGTATAAGATTTTTTTGGAATATAGTATTCTATCCAAGTAAGAAATTTGCTAATTTTAATTAGTACACTAACAAATTAATTAACTCTCCTAATAAAAAGATGACATCCTATAAGAAAAGCTCAACTGTAAACGTGAATTATTGTATTAATATGGAGTATTAACCAAAAAAGACCCTTAGAAAAATCTAAAGGTCAAATTAATATTTTGGGGTATTAATATATTAAGGGTTAACTTGTTTTATCTTAAACAAATTATGCAGTAAGTTTCTCTCTTACTGAAAGCAAATCTCCATATTGATACTGTATTTTTTGCTTTAATTCTTTACGAGCAAAAAATATTCTTGATTTTACTGTACCTAAAGGTAACTCTAGTTTATCCGCTATCTCTTGGTATTTATATCCTGTATAATGCATCGTGAATGGTATTTTGATAGAATCATCCAAATGACCGATCATATCGTTTAGTTCCGACATCAAAATGTTTCTTCCTGCATCATTATCAATCATTGCAGCACCAGAGTTTAAGAAAAACAAATTATCTGTATTGTCAATAATCGTATTCTTCTTTGTTTTCTTCCTGTAATTATTAATAAATATGTTCTTCATGATAGTAAAGAGCCAAGCCTTAAGATTGGTGCCTGGATTAAACTTTTCTTTATTAGTAATAGCTCTAATTGCTGTCTCTTGGTACAGGTCTTTGGCCTCTTCAGAATTCTTAGTAAGATTGTATGCAAAAGCATTCAGTGAGCTAGTAAGCTTGTAAAAACTGTTTTCAAATTCTATTGTAGACATTACTTATGTTTTTTGTTACCACAAATATACTATATTGTTTAACAATAAACAAGTAATAGTTAAACAAAATAGTATATATTTTTTATTGTAATGCGTATTACCTTAAATAATAGTTATATATAAATATAATTAAACC
>JBBKVK010000172.1:0-25843 GCA_037968395.1 Saprospiraceae bacterium
ATCTTTGCCATTACCAATTTAAAGTTTATCCATCAGGGGTCCCAACCCAAAGACAGTAGAACCTTTATATTACTAACTGATAATAAAACTTTATACCCATGGTCAAGCCGATTTATGGACTAAGTGTACTACTTGGTCTAATGATCTTGTCAATTGTTCCCACCCAATGGAATGACATATCATTATTTTCAAATTATTCAAATACAGAAGAAGGGTCTCATCCCGCAGTAAACAGTACCAGTTTTTCTGAAGACATGATGGTAATCTTAGATTGCCCTACAGCTCCTATTCCAGTTTATCTTGATATCACAGGAGTTGTTCAAGTAAGTATCGACACCATAGCAATTGCTTCTGGAGGCACAGGCCCTTATACTTTTCGCACAATTCCTCCTGATGCATCCGGTATACTAGAATTCACATGTAATGATGTTGTGTTAAACCCAAGCGACTTTAAGCTGATTGTAGAAGATGCAATTGGAGATACTGATACATGTGATATACAATTTATAGTAACGGATTCTATACAGCCAGCTATAATGTGCCCAGCTGATATTGAAGTAGATGCTGATCCAGGACTTTGTACTGCAAATGTTACAATTTATATTTTAGACTTTATAGTTGAAGAAAACTGTTCAGTATACGATATTACCAATGACTATGATAGTAGTGTTAATAATGATATAAATGCTGATTTTCCAGTAGGATCAACAGATATTATCTATACAATAACAGATGTTGGAGGAAATACCGCATCTTGTACAATCAATATTACCGTTAATGAGATGACTGCTCCAAAACTTACTTGTCCAGGAGCAGATACTATTTCGGTATTCTATTCTACTATTGACACCTGTGGTAACACAACAAATCTTGCAGATGTCATTTTTACAGATAATTGTTTGATAGACACATTGTATAATAACTTTGCGGATAGCAATTATGTGAATACTTTTTTCTTCTTAGCGGGAGATACAACAACTGTAGAATTTTATGGATTTGATTTTAGCGGTAATAGTGATACATGTAGTTTTATAGTCACAGTGATTGATACTTTTCCTCCTAATGCAATTTGCCCTACAGTGCCAACTGTGATAGCACACAAAGATTCTTGTGAAGCATTTGTAAATATAGAACCATTGTTAGCTACAGATAATTGTGATAATGTTACAATAACCAACAGTTACAGTAGTAGCAATAATTTATCAGGAATATTTCCTGTAGGAGATACTACAATTACTGTATATGCTACAGATGCTAACAGTAATATAGATTCTTGTTCATTTGTGGTGTCGGTAGAAGATAATACTGCACCAGAGATTTTATCAAGAGGTGATAAGGTAATAGCACTATCATTAGCTACACATACCGTACATAAGGACACTTTCTTTAGATATAAATACCCAAAAGATGCTTGTTGTATTGTAAGTTACGGTGTAAGTAGAGCAGATGGAGGTTGTAATTCTGGCTTAGTATCGGCTGACACAATAAACTTTTGTTGTGCAGATGTGGGTACTATAGTAGAAGTTACCTTGACCGCTATGGATTGTCATGGTAATATTAGTACATTAACATCAAATGCAATGGTTATGGACAATACAGGTCCTACTTTGCATGATACTCTTTCTGATGTCACAGTAAGTTGTGGATATTTTATTGATATCAATGATCTTTCACCATTTGGAACCATAGTATTTGATCCAGCTGATAGAGATTCTTATGCTATTGAAAGCAATCCAATATATTATGATGGATATGCTACAGATAATTGTGATGTATTAACAATTATGGATATGAATAGTGATGGCAGAATAAATGGAGCGGGGACTATCGTACGGACGATAATTGTTAAAGACTCTCAAGGGAGAACAGTAGAAGATGTTCAAAATATTACAGTGATTGATACCAGTATACTAACAATTGCAGATATCCAGTTTCCTGCAGACACAACTTTGATTGGAAATTGCAGCATAGCTTATGATCCAAGTGTAACTGGTTATCCTATCATTAATGATACTGACATATGTACTATGCCAGGTGTAGATGTTGAAGACCAAATATTTAACAATCCTATATCTGGATGTATCGCTATCAAACGAACTTGGACAGTAATTGATATGGCTCAATTTGTCCCGAATACAAACCAAGGTCGATGGACAGATGTTCAATATATTAATATTATTAATAATGAAGCACCGACTTTTGATAAACCAACATGTGACCCTAAAGCATTTAAGGCAATTCAAGGAGCTTGTGATGTCTTGGTACAAATGAGTGCTTCAGCAACAGATGATTGTACTAAGAAAAAAGATCTGTATTATAAATACTTTGTAGACTATAATAGAGATGGAACAGTTGATGTTGAAGGAGAAAATGACTCGTTGAGTATTGTAATGCCTACAGGAGACCATTCAGTCACATGGAAGGTTGAAGATAGATGTGGTAATTTGGCAAAATGTATAGTGGAAATCACGGCTAGAGAGGGCAAATCTCCAACACCAGTTTGTTTAAGTGGCTTATCTATAGACTTGAGTAATATTGGAAGTGCTGAGTTATGGGCCAAAGATATTAATAATCATAGTTACGATAATTGTACTGCTAATAATGATTTGCAGTTTTCATTTTCAAGTGATGTCAATAACAAACTTAAAGTATTTACTTGTGAAAATAAAGGAGTAAATTCAACAAATATGTATGTAACGGATAAAGAAGGCAACCAATCATTTTGTATTAGTAATATACTTGTAACTGACAATATTGATCCATGCCCATCAACTGGACCGACTACATCAACTTATAGAGTAGGTGGATTAATTGCTACGGAAGAGAATATTACGATATCTGAAACAAATCTGTCTCTAGGTGACGGTCAAGAATCTAAAGCTACTATTACTGATGAAAAAGGTAAATATTTGTTTGAAAATATTGTAGGAGACTTAAGTTATACACTTGATGCGACTAAAAATGACAACTGTTTAGAAGGAGTATCGACTCTTGATTTGGTTTTGATACAAAGACATGTATTAGGTTTAGGTCAATTAACCTCCCCTTACAAACTAATAGCTGCTGATATCAATGGATCAGAATCTATTACTGCTTCTGATTTAGTACAATTAAGAAAGCTAATTTTAGGCGTAGAAATTGAATTAGATAACAAGGACTGTTGGTTATTTATCGATAAAGCGTTTAATTTTGATGATCCATCATATCCATGGAATTATCCTGCGCATCAACAAATAGAGGATATTGATATTGACTTAATGTCATCAGATTTTGTAGCTGTAAAAATAGGAGATGTCAATGGTAGTGTGAGTAACATTCATGATCCAGTAAGTGGAAATAGGTCAACTAAAATGATACAGATGACTATGCAGGATGGTGTATTTGAAGAAGGAGAAGAAGTTCGAATTCCTATAAATATCAAATCAAATGTAGACTTATTGGCAATGCAGGTTAACTTCTCATACGATACAGATGCTCTGATATTTAATAATATACAAAGTGATCAGTTAGATATAAAGCCATCATATTTTGCAAATAAAGAAGATGGCAGAATCGGAAATTTATCTTTAGCATACTCCAATGTGAATAGCACTAAGTTGGCGATTGATGAGGAGATATTAGTCTTAAGTTTTACGGCAAAATCGTCAAACAAAATATCTTCTGTTTTAACTGAAAATTCTAGCCAATTGCAAGGAGTAATTTATGATGACAATGAAGAGACAAATTATTTACAATTTGATTTTGATGTAGAAAGTTTACTACCAATGTCTGTAAGTAGCCCATCACCCAATCCTTTTGTAGATAATTCTCGTATAGCTATTAAAGTAGCATATGAAATGCCATTAGAAATAACAATTTATGATCAATCTGGTAGATTAATGTATAAAGATTATAAAGATTACAATCCAGGTATTCATAATATTAGAATATCTAGTGACATGTTACAGTCTCAAAGTGGTGTATTTTACATTCATATATTAGGTGCAGAAATGCATGAAATTAAGAAGTTGATTCGAATAAATTAAATTATAATGTTCTAATTAAAATTTTGAAGGAGAGCATTACATATAATTAACTACCCCCATTTTTTATTGAATAATTGTATTCCCATTATTTGAAAGGGTGATAAGCGAAAGTTTATCACCCTTTTATGTTTATTCATCGATTGACAAGCCTGGTTTCTATTTAATTATTACGAACTGGTAGAAAGAATAGGTGGTCTATGTTGGAGTTTATTATCTTTGTATCATTCATTTTATGATCTACATGAACAAACTCTACAACCAACTACTTTCTGCAAAGCAAAACAAAACTAAAAAGTTTGTAGTATTAATAGACCCTGACAAAATGAGGTTGGGAAGTATCAACGAAGTATTACAGTTATCTAAAGAATATGAAATAGATTATTTCTTTATTGGAGGTAGCCTTGTCGTCAATGATATGCTTGATAGTGTACTAGAAAACATCAAGAAGCAATGTAATATTCCAATGGTATTATTTCCTGGTAATTCATTTCAATTGAGTTACAAAGCAGATGCAATATTGTTTTTATCATTGATATCTGGGAGAAATGCAGATTTATTAATAGGAAAACATGTAATTACTGCCCCCTTCTTAAAGATGAGTCCTTTAGAGATAATTTCTACTGGGTATATGCTAATTGATGGTGGAATATCCACAACTGTGCAGTATATGAGTAATACGTCACCAATACCTGCTAACAAACATGATATTGCGGTGTGTACAGCTATTGCAGGGGAACTATTGGGATTGAAGCAAATCTATATGGATGCAGGAAGTGGGGCCCAGAACCCTATCAATACAGAAATGATTGAGTCCGTTGCAGGAGCTATTAATATTCCATTAATTGTAGGAGGTGGAATCAGCACAGCACAGACAGTTTATGATAATTATGCTGCGGGTGCAGATGTAATTGTGGTAGGAAATGCTTTTGAAAAAGACCCTCAACTCATCAAGGAGATGGCATTGGTAAAAAAAGAATTTAACAGCAAAATTAAAATCAATTAATGAATATACTATCGATCAATCAAGTAGATAAAAACTACCACAACCACAAAGCAGTGGATGGGGTAACATTTGATGTGCCAGAAGGCAGCATATTTGGGCTATTAGGGCCGAATGGTGCAGGGAAGACGTCTTTGATTAGGATAATTACTACAATCACTGGAGCTGATAGTGGGCATGTGCTGTTTAATGGTGCCCCGTTAGATGAAAACACACCTTCAAAGATTGGCTATATGCCAGAAGAGAGAGGGTTATATAAAAAAATGAAGGTTGCTGAGCAATTACTTTACTTAGCTCAACTAAAAGGATTAAGTAAAGCTGAAGCAACTAAAGAGATAAAATATTGGTTTGAAAAATTTGAAATTTCTGATTGGTGGAATAAGAAAATTGAAGAACTCTCAAAGGGAATGCAGCAGAAAATACAATTTATCGCAACAGTAATTCATAGACCAAGGCTTTTGATATTAGATGAACCATTTTCGGGATTAGATCCCTTAAATGCTAATCTAATCAAAGATGAAATCTATGAACTAAATAAGCAAGGAATCACTATCATATTTTCTACTCATAGAATGGAGCAAGTCGAAGAAATATGTGAAAAGATAGTATTAATCGATAAAGGAAGAGTCATACTTGAAGGAGATGTATCCGAAATAAAGGAAAGATTCAAAGAAAATAAGTTTCAGATTAAAGCAAATGGAGATCTGCCTAAAATATATGGTAGCGATGCCTTTGATGTGCTAGAGGAAAAAGATCAAGAAGTTATATTTAGAGTGAAAGAAGGGCATAACCCAAATGAATTACTTACCGCTTTAATTAATCAGGGTTTACAGATTAAAGCATACAATGAAATGCTTCCATCTCTAAATGAAATCTTTATCAATCAAGTTAGAGGGTAATTTTTCTTAACATTCTAATCAATAAAATACAACCATAATGGATAAAATTTGGCTCATCATAAAAAGAGAATACACAACTAGGGTATTAAAAAAGAGTTTTCTTCTAATTACTTTATTAACTCCTTTAGGTATTGGTCTGATTGCTTTTATTGGAGGATATGCTGCATCTGCCAAGTCAAGTACTAAAAACATAGCAATTGTTGATGAATCAAATATCATCAATGCTAATAATTTGGAATCGTCAGATGCCATTTATACTTTGCTAAAAACACCACTTGATAGCTTGAAGTTAAACTATCAGGAAAAAGGGTATGATATGGTGATTCATATTCCACCCTATACCAATCAAGACCTCACGGAGCACCAAATTACATACTTTAGTAAAGATAAATTGAGTATTCAAAACATAAGTGAACTGGAACGCAAATTCCGCAATATTTTTAAAGAATATAAGCTTGAAAATTCTGCATTTGATAAAGATGCGATAGCTAAATTGGATATTAAAATAAAATTAGAAAATGCCTTAATTAATGAAACTGATGATTCTATAAAAGGAGATAAATCAAGCAAGTATTCTAGTATGATTGCTACAGGTCTTAGTTATATAATGGGTTTTATGATGTACATGGTCATTTTTATATTTGGTACTATGGTCATGAGAAGTGTGATGGAAGAGAAGATCAATAGGATTGTAGAGGTCATGATTAGTTCTGTTAAACCTTTTCAACTGTTATTAGGTAAAGTAATGGGAGTTGGTTTAGTTGGGCTTACACAATTATTAATATGGTTACTATTGATACCTCTAATTGTATTAGGTGTGAGTGCTATATTTGGCGCTGATGCTTCCTCTTCGATGGTGAGTGGTGCAGATATGGAGTCAGCTACACAAATAATGAATGAAAGTGGAAATGATATTACAAAGTTTGTTACTGAACTAAAGTTGATGAATTGGTGGCTAATTATTCCTGTGTTCATTATCTTTTTCTTTGGAGGATATTTCTTGTATTCAGCAATGTTTGCAGCTGTAGGAAGTGCTATTGGAGATGATATCGCTGAAGGGCAACAGCTTACATTGCCCATAGTAGTCCCCGTAATTTTGGCTTTCATCATGATACCGAGTGTATTTAATGATCCAGATGGTCCGATAGCGATGTTTGGCTCAATGTTTCCACTAACATCACCGATTATTATGCCTGCAAGATTACCATTTGATCCACCGATATGGCAAGTAATACTTTCTATCTTATTTCTTATAGCAGGTATTGTATTAGTTACATGGCTTGCGGCTAGAATATATAGAGTAGGGATCTTTATGTATGGTAAAAAAGTAAGTTTTAAGGAGATCGGTAAGTGGATTACATATAAAGGGTAAACACAGAAAACCTTATTCTTTAACTTTGTTCCATATATATAGAAGTGCTCGGGAATGCAAAGGATAGATGGTGACCTTTTGCTTTCTGCATCAATATGTATATGAGTTCTTCTCTAATAATGAGCTCATCTTTAAAGGTGCCTGCATCTAGGAATACTCTAAAGAAGACATCAATAGAAGAAGAAGACAAGTTTCTTAAATTAACAAAGAAGACTTCTTTTTGAATTTTATCATATGTGGATAGAAAGTCTCTTAAGTCAGTAATAAAAGCCTTTATATCTTCAGGGTTAGAATTGTAGGTAAAACCAAGAGTGGTTTCGAAGATTCTAAATTTGCGTATTCCAAAGTTTACCATTGAGGCATTTGTAAGGCTGCCATTTGGCACAGTAATCAAAGAGGTATCGGTTCTTCTAATTCTAGATGATCTAAACCCTACCTCTTCTACTGTGCCTTCAAAATCCATAGCTGATATATAATCGCCAACAAGGAATGGTTTATCAAAAAATATCATAACAGAACCAATCAAATTTTTCACAGTATCCTGAGCTGCAAGTGCTAATGCTAATCCACCAATCGATAGTCCAGCAATTAATGCAGTCACATTGACATCTAATAGATATAAGATTCTAACAATGCCAACTATAATAAGGAAGACCTTAACAGATTTAGAAAGAATAGGCATTAATTGATCATCTGTCTTTGAAGCAGTAGTTGCAGCTATTTTTTTCATGTACAGCGCCGCAATATCTACAATTTTCAATAAAGCCATTAAAAATGCAATCGTCGTAGCAATGTTTATAATAATAAATACTGGTTTTGAGACATTAATTTCTAACATCAAAAGGGGCAACAATTTTTTGATAACAAATAAGAAAAAAGTGATGCCAAAATACTTGGCAAGTTTATGCAGTTTAGGAAGATGATGCGCTTCGATCGATAACTTGTTCCAGATAGATTTCTCCATTAGAAGATCTATTAGTTTTTCAAATATCTTAAAAGCAATGTAAGAAAATAGTAAAATCAAAAAGAAACCGATAATCTTCCATAAGGATATACTTAGTACCCTTATTTTAAGACTCTCAGGAATACTGTTGATAAACTCAAGCGACCAAGCAGGAAATGTTGTCTTAAATATCCTTGGAATTTCAGAATCCAGCGATTTAGAATAATACCAAGAGTTGTCGTATTTCTCAAGTGTAATTGCTGGGAGAAACTTGGTTAAAGAATAAACGTTGTTACCGGATAAACTATCTACGAAATTGTCATTTTTGGGGATGTTAGATAAAGTAATATAAAGTCCTTTTGCATCCAAAATGCTTTTAAGATTTTCTGCCATTTCTATCCTTCTTTCTAAAGAAAATTGAGGATGAAAAGAGTTCGCTGCCAATTCGGTATTTCTATTGTCGGGCTCAAGGTTATGTAAGTGATTAAACACCACATCATGAGGATTTGTAAATTTCTGTGCTTGAGCAAAGGATAAAAAGCCCAAAAGGACAAAGACAATAGTAAATTGAATTCTCATAAATTGAAATAATTTTTAAAATGTAAAGGTAAGGCTTTTATCAAAAGAGTCGAATTGTATGGTATTCTACATTCTTGGCTATAAACATTGTAAGTTTACACTGTCTTAGGTAACCTAATAGTTATAGTAGTTAATTCATTAGGTTTTGAAGATTTGACATATATCTTACCTCCGTGATATTCTTCAACAATACGCTTTGATAAGGAAAGTCCTAATCCCCAGCCTCGTTTTTTTGTACTATATCCAGGTTGGAAAATTGTTTTAAACTTGCTGCTTGGTATGCCTTTACCCGTATCGGAAATTTCTATATAGACTTTGCCATCCATGTTATAGATTAAACTACTTAAGGTTCCTGACCCATCCATAGAATCTAACGAATTTCGCATTAGGTTTTCAAGAACCCAATTGAATAAATGGGCATTTATATTTGCAAAATGAATGTTTTCTTCTCCTAGATCAAAGTCGAAGTTGACTTTTCTTGGTGCTCTTTTTTGCATATACACTTCCATTGACCTTACTTCTTTTACGATGTCTGTTTTAGTAAGTTCTGGTTTTGACCCAATCTTAGAAAATCTATCTGCTACGAGTTCTAACCGTTCTACATCATGATGTAATTCCTTAACAATAATATTTTGATCATCATCCAGAGTTGTGTTTTCTTTGAGATGGATTAACCATGCAATTATTGCGGAGATTGGTGTACCAAGTTGGTGCGCTGTTTCTTTAGCCATCCCTACCCATACTCTATTTTGCTCTTCTCTTCTCGAAGCATTAAAAAAATAATATCCCAACCCAATAAATGTTGTTACTAATAATAGCTGGATAAAAGGAAAATATTTGATGTAGTTTAAAAGGTCTGAATTAAAAAAATACATCTCTTTAGAGTACCCACCTGTAATACTTTCTAATGGCTGTTGTCCAGAAGCTAAAAACTCTTTTACTTTATTTGTTAAAAAAACAGAATCAACATCTAGCTCTTCGCTAAAGTTTCTACCTGTCAAATTACCCGCATCTGTTTTTATGATAATTGGTAATGCATATGTACTTACAAGATTATCTTGAAATGTAATGTCTGCATCTAAATCTTGATTATTTAAAAGAAAATCATAGGCATCTTTGTAAAGTTGAGCATTGTTTTCTTCTTGTTTTTTTAAGTTTTGAGCTAAATAGTTTGAATACAACAGTGTTATAATGAGAATTAATATTCCCATTATTGCTAAAAAGAGTTTTAGTTTAGACCGTTGCTTATATATGTCTAGCATAGTTTGTTTTAACGGTAATAATGTATAGAATTATATGGTATAATTGGATTTTATTAATTCTTTGAAGATATATAGTAAATGATTTTAGTCAACCATTTTGAGGGATCTTTTTCTTTTAGAGGATCAGTCACATATTCTTCTATTACTGGAGGATTACTTAACATGTTTCTGTCTCTCATATAATCATCCATAGCAGAGTGTGCTTTTTCCGTTGCATTGTAGTCGCCGTAATAATTTATTACTAAGGCTTGGCTAGATGGCAATGTTAAAGAAGAGAGGTCAGAGATGGAAATTGCTTCCAATACAGGAACACCAACCGCCATATCTGTTACTCCTTTAGTTTGGTCATATTTAAAGAAAAGTCCACTTGGTTGCCCATCCATAACAACTGTTTCAGTTTGAATCTTTTTAAAAATTGCACCAAGATTTTGAGTGTAAAATTTTTGAATATTTGCAAAGCCTACTTCATCCCGACTAATTATATAGTTTTTTTCTTTATATAATTCTTCATTGATTTGATATCCGCCATATACACCTTTCTTTCTTTCTTCTAAAAGCAAGGAAAGATGATCAAAACTATTGTTAAATGCTTTTTTCATACTGTGGGTAAAAAACCATTTAAACAAATTGTAAGGGAAACCCATTGTGCTTTGCATTTCCCATTTCATGTTAGTTTTATTGCCATCAGGTATAAATAGATATTTGATAGAACTTTCATCCATTCCTTCAAATACCATTTTGGCAACTATACTATCATGGCTCATAGACTTCAAATATGTTATTTGTCCATTACCAGATGTTTTACTCTTCCAACTATAGCTTGCACCTTCACCCATATATATATTGCCATAAGTTAACTCCATTTCAGGGTCTTTAATTACCCAATCATTATATAGAGGAGTATTTTTAAGATCATTCATTATGTTGAACACGTAATTACTAGGAGCATCTAATACTCTTTCTTGAGAAACGTGTACATCCTTTGGAATGAATATACCAAGTATAATAAGTAGTGCAAGTAATATTAGTAATCCTATTCCTATTTTCTTTAAAGTCTTCATCTTATCTTTTTTATATTAAAAGAAAATCTCATTTTAAGTTTTTTCCAATCAATATTATCAGCAAATGTTATTATCTAGTTCTAAACTTCTTGTATAGTAAAGTTAACAATATTAATACTAAAATAATTGCAATGATGGAAACAAATAATGTAATTGGATTTGTAGCATTTTTAAATACTGCTAAAGCAACTATTGTAATTAGAAATATTGTGGGAACTTCATTAAATAACCTAAATTGAAATGAAGACATTGGCACTTGACCATGGTCTAGATATTTAATTACTTTTTTACAATACATGTGATATATGGTAAGCCCAATTACTAATATAATCTTAAAATGTAACCAATTATTGAGCTTAAACCATTGCAAGCCATATTGGTAAACGATTAGAAGTCCAAAAATCCAAGATAGCATCATAGCAGGATTCATAATGATCTTATAAACCCTGTTTTCCATTACACTTATTTGGTCTGTCAAGATTGTTTTAGCTGGTTCGGACTTATCTAAAGCTTCTCTATGATATACAAACATTCTACCTAGGTAAAATAAGCCAGCAAACCACGATACTACAGCAATAATATGAATTGTTTTTAATATTAATATCGACATGCTATAGTGTGTTCAAATTGCCAAAACCTAAGGTCCCACCGAACCTAATACTGATGGAATTAAAGTTTTCTGGAAAAAGGGCTGCTAGTACATTGTGAGCTGTAGCGTATAAAGTTACAGGGCTAAAGTCTGCAATAATATGACCTCCTAAGTTGGTAATTGATCTATCTCTATATGTAATAGAAAGGCCAAGTTTAAAATACTTTCCCAAAGTTCTTTGACCATTTATCATTAGAGCATAAGCATTGTCAATTGGTAAGACTTCTCTTGACATTACAGCCCCAACTTGGTATTTATCATCAATTTTATATTTACCTCCAATATAAATTTTGCCAGATAATGAGGTGGAGTATTCTTGATTTTCTTCATTGAGGTTTATCAAACTTTTAATAGAATCTTCAATTGAAAAATCTGGATCCTTGTCTATAAAATCTACAAGATCAAGACCTTCAAAGGTAATGGTACTTTTATTATAATACCGCTTTGCGTTCTCTTTCCATTTTATAGAACCTAGGTCGACACCACTCATGAATACTTCAAAATTTTGTAATTTGGTACTTAAGCCTAGATCTATACCATAGCCCCAATTGGCCGAAAAATAGTGGTTTGTACTAAACCTTTTTGTATTAAAATCATAGTCATCAACAGAATTATAAGTCAACACTTCTGAGGAATAAAATTCGTAGTCAGAATCTAACTCTAATTGATAGATATCATCACTAGTGGTCAGCTTTAATTTTGAATTTCCAGTTGCTAAGTTTTGGACTCCATTTAACAATTTAGCTCTCAGACCAAATCTTAACTTTTCATTGCCTCCAGAAAAGCCCACGTATGTCTCATTATATGAAGTATATGTTATGTTTGGTCCGATTTGTATGGATTGACCTATGAATGGTTCATTGCCATAGGCTATCAGGTTTACTAAATCTTTGCTATAAAATAGATTGGCGTCTAACTTCCATTTGTGACCTCCATATAAAATGATTTTGCCAAAATTGTAACCAACTTCAAGAGTACTGATAGATTCATTATATCTCGCTAAATTTCGCTCATTTACTGAGCTTGCCACATTTGATAAATTTAACACTTTACCATTTGGCCCATCATCAAATGCTTGACCCAAAGTAAAAGTTTCATTACTTAAACTATACTTTAAACTACCAATACCTACTAATATTTTATCTTCAGAATCAAAAGCTGGATTAATGATACTGTTTGGCAAACCTGTCATTAAGTTGAGTCCTAAATCTTGACCAAATGACTTCGAAATAAATGTGAAGATTATAGCTAAGCTAATTATAGCTATTTTATTGAACGGTACTGTATTCATATCATTTCAGTTTTATAATTGCCCCTACTTTTAGCCCAATCTCATAATTGTCATAAAGCCAAAGGTTGCCATTATAAGAATCTATATTATCTAAAGAAATTTTGTTTTCTATTTTTATTGCACTTAGTAATCGGGACATTTTTTCTTTACTGATATCTTCAAAGGATGTCTCTTCAAATGGAGCAGTTGTTTTTAAGTCAGAACCTAACTGAGCGGAGTCAATTTCTAAAGGACCATCAGCAAATAATGAGTCAAGGATATTATCTTCGGCATCTTTAAAGTAAGACTGAAGAAGCATATCAGTAGGAAAATCATTAAATATAATAATCTTAAAAATGGCACTCTCTGCATCTGCTAATTCAGATAGGTCAAGGTCTGTTTCTTGTTTCATAACAAAATCATTGGCCGTCCCAAGCAGAGGAATCTCTATATCCACATTGACCGAAAAGTACGAGGTAGTATCTACAAAGTTGAGAATACTCGTGTCGTCATCTGGGTTAGCCAATGCATCAATATCATAGGTCACACTTACAATTTTCTCTTTAAAGAGATCACTAATATTAGAATTGGTTTTATCGAATGAAAAAGTTGAGTATTTAACTTCGCCAACCTCATTTATTTTTGGATAATCAAAGTCAATTCCTGTGTTTATATATTGACTTTCTAAATCAAAGCTCTGACCACCTAATGTAGTAAGTGATATTTTATTAAATCTAGACCTTACAGGAAATCCAAAAGCATTTTCTACAGAGATATTCATTTTTGGATTGTCAAAATCTAAACCACCGCTGACCCAATTGTCAAACAAACTAATTTGGATATTACTGCCTTTTAATTCAAATACTTGCTTTGAAAAATATCCTTCAACGTAGTCAAAAACCAATTGGTCTACTCTCATTGCGATAGAATCTAATTTCACTCTATTCCCAGATGAATTGTAAGCTTCGTAAACAAATTTTATCTTGTTATCATCTGGCAAAATAGTCCAACCGTTTAAGTTCGAAAGCTCCGTATATATTTCCTGACCAGGAGTAGTAAAGTCAACATTATAAGTTTTATTCCAAACTTTTCCGTCTTTTGACAGTTGAGGAAGAGTCATTTTAATATTATACGTTCCTAGATCTGCTTCTTCAAGTCTAAAAAAGATATTGGTCTTGCCAAATACTGCTTTTGAAATAGTATATCTACTGTCAAATGGCAGTGGCACCAAAGATGTGGTATCTACTAGTCCAAACTCAGTTAATCCAGGAAGTGGAGGGAACAATTCCGTTGAAGAATTCCTTACAACTTCTCCATTGTAAAAAGCTGTTAGTTTTCCATCGGGACTAACTTTTACAGAAGCAGAGCCATTGTTAACTTTTGCAGCCAGAGAAGCAATTCCAATTTTAGAATCGATTAATGGGATTGAAAATCCCTGACCCGAACCCAAACTAGTGTTTTCATAGGCACTTCTGTCTATGCATCCAGAAATACTTGATAATACTAACAAAGAATAAAGGGCTAAAATTGGTGACCTTAAAAATCCGTATATTTTCATATGTCTTAAACTCATCATAAATTAAATGTGTGATCTTCGTCTGGTATTTCAATATTAGTTAAACCTCTTTCATTTAGGTACTTTGCAAATGCTTTTTGAGTATCTATTTCTCCATGGACAAGAAAGATCCTCTTGACTTTACCTTTTTGGTTTTTAATGTGATTATACATTTCAAGTCTATCACCATGAGCGGAAAATGAATCCATAACTCTGATCTCAGCCTTTACCATTTTCCATTCACCAAATAGTTTGATGCTTTCGATCCCAGTTTTTAGTTTTCCTCCTGGAGTTTCGGGGCTACAATAGCCTACGATTAAAATGGTATTTTTTGGATTTTCAATACTATTCGCTAGGTGATGCTTCACCCTTCCTGCATTCATCATACCTGACGAACTAATGATAATACAAGGTTCATCACTATCGTTTAAGGCCTTGGACTTGTTTACATCTCTAATGTAAGTTAGGTCTCTAAACCCAAAAGGATTGTCATCTTTTAAAAGATATTTATTTAGATCATCATCATAACACTCAGGATGAGAACCAAAAACCTCTGTAGCATTAACTGCGAGTGGACTATCCACATATACTTTAATCCTTGGTAATAGACCAGCTGTTTCCATTCTATCTAACATATAAACAATCTCTTGTGTTCGCCCCACACTAAAAGCAGGTATAATAAGTTTACCCTTTTTGTCAATGCAAGTTGATTTAATGATTTTTAAAAACATTTCGGATTGTTCTGGAGTTGTTTCGTGTTCTTTATCTCCATAAGTCGATTCGCAAAGTAGGTAATCAACAGGTGGTAGAGGTTGAGGATCTCTAAGTATTGGTCTATCTGGTCTACCAATATCGCCAGTAAAACCAATCAAAGTTTCTATGCCGTTTTCTGTGATTTTTAAAACGACACCAGCGCTACCTAAGATATGCCCTGAATCTTTGTACAAAACCTCAACTCCTGGCCTTATTGTTTGCCAATTATCATAACTCATAGTTATAAATCTGTCCATGACTGGCTTTACATCATCTACGGTATATAATGGTTCTCTAGGCTCCTTTTTAGCATTCTTGTTTTTCTTTTTTAACAGACGTTTATTGTAATATTCAACATCCCTTTCTTGAATGAAAGCACTATCCAAAAGCATTATAGCACAAAGACTTCTAGTGGCATGTGTAGAATATATTCGTCCTCTAAACCCATCTTTTACCAATTTTGGGACTCTTCCTGTATGATCGATGTGGGCATGAGATAAGATTAAAGTATCTATATCTGCTGGATCAAAATACCAATTATTATTCCGCTCCCAAACATTTTTAGCATAGCCTTGAAATAATCCACATTCTAATAATATGTTATAACCATCATCTAATGTGATCAAATGACAGCTGCCTGTTACATTTCTTGCCGCTCCACAGAACTTAATCTTCATATAGTTTTTTATTTTTATTTTTATTTCAACTAAAACAGGTGGAAAGATAAGAAAGTTAGACAGTTTAATAGTATTTATTCTTTTTATAAGATTGAATCTTATATCACATTATTTAAAAACCGTAACTTCGCGACTCATCAACAAAAATGTAAGAATTACTATGTCAGCCGATATTTTTAAGAAAGTAGCAGTTCTCCAGGAAGAGATTAATCAACATAAGATCAGTTCTATTGAAGAACTTGAGGTATTTAGGTTGAGATTTATTGGTTCGAAAAACGAAATTAAAGATTTATTTGGTGAAATAAAGAATGTACTAAACGACCGAAAGAAAGAATTTGGTCAGTTGGTCAATAGTCTAAAGCAAAGTGCTGAGGAGAAATTTTTTAAATCAAAGGAAGAAATTGAAGATACTCAAATGTCGATCTCTTCAGTAGATATAGATTTATATGCTCCACATCTACCAATCGAAAAAGGTTCAAGACATCCAGTATCGATTGTAATGAATAAGGTTATCGATATTTTTGCTAAAATTGGGTTTACAGTAGCAGAGGAGCGAGAAATAGAAGAAGATTGGTACAACTTTACAGCCATGAACACTCCTGAAGATCACCCAGCGAGAGATATGCAGGATACTTTCTATCTTCAGAATTCAATAACGAATTTATTGAGGACCCATACTTCGTCTGTCCAAGCAAGGGTAATGACGTCAAATAAACCTCCTATTAGGATCATAGCTCCTGGGCGAGTATATAGAAATGAAACTATTTCAGCAAGGTCACATTGTCAGTTCCATCAGATTGAAGGATTGTATATAGACGAAAAAGTCTCATTTGCGGATATGAAACAAACATTACTTTATTTTGCAAGAGAAATGTATGGTAAAGACACGGATATAAGATTGAGGCCTAGTTATTTTCCTTTTACTGAGCCAAGTGCAGAAATGGATGTTTGGATGGGTACAGGCAGCGAAAAGGCAAAAAAATTAACTAAAGGAACTGGATGGCTTGAAGTATTAGGCTGTGGTATGGTTGATCCAAATGTTTTGAAGAACTGTAATATTGATCCAGAAAAATACAGTGGATATGCGTTTGGGATAGGTATAGAAAGGTCAGCCATGCAAAAGTATGACATCAGTGATATTAGGCTGTTGTTTGAAAATGATGTAAGATTCTTAAAACAATTTCATTCAGCAAGATAACGCTATTCAAAGCACATATATTAATACATTATTAAATGAAACCATCATTACCAAAAGGTACTAGAGACTTTGGTCCAAACGAGGTGATCAAGCGCCAATATATTTTTGATATTATTAGGGATGTATTTAAAAAGTATGCTTTTCTACCAATTGAGACACCAGTAATGGAAAGTCTAGACACACTAACGGGTAAATATGGTGAAGAAGGAGATAAATTATTGTTTAAGGTATTAAATAATGGTGACTATTTAGGTAAAGCTGACAAAATTGCACTTGAGTCATTAGATTCAAATGCATTGACATCTAGTATTTCTAAAAGAGGGTTGAGATATGACCTGACTGTCCCTTTTGCAAGGTTTGTGGTAATGAATCAACAAAATATACAGCTTCCCTTTAAGAGATACCAAATCCAGCCCGTTTGGAGGGCTGATAGACCGCAAAAAGGAAGATACCAAGAGTTTTATCAATGTGATGTCGATGTTGTTGGATCAGAATCGTTAATGTACGAGGCAGAACTTGTAAATATCTATGCTGAAGTGTTTGATAAACTTGGCATATCAGCTATAATATTGGTTAATAATAGAAAGATATTATTTGGGATAGCTGAAGAATCAGGAATTGCAGATCAATTTATGGACATGACTGTCGCTATTGATAAGCTCGATAAAGTTGGTAAAGATGGTGTAATAAAAGAATTGCTTGAAAGAGGGATACCTCAATCTTCGGCTGATAAAGTCTTTTCATTACTTTCCATAGATAATTTAACTGATCTCGAAAAAGCATTTATCAAGAGTGAAACTGGTCTTTTGGGCGTAGAGGAATTAAAGACTTTTCATAAGTACCTTGATATTAACCCCTTAGAAAATGTAAAATTTGAAATAACTCTTGCAAGGGGGTTAGGCTATTACACTGGATGTATATTTGAGGTCAAAGTGGATGAAGAGAAACATCCTTCTATTAAGATGGGGTCCATTGGTGGTGGTGGCAGATATGATAACCTTACAGAAACTTTCGGCCTTAAAGGTGTATCGGGTGTTGGTGTTTCTTTCGGAGCAGAAAGGATATATGACGTGATGGAAGAATTAGATATTTTTCCAAAAGACTTACCTCTGAATCCAGATATACTATTTGTGACGTTTGATGAAGGATCTCATTTGTTCGCTTTCGAAATTGCCCAAAAATTGCGTACTGAAGGTCTTATGGTTGACGTATACCCTGATTATGGCAATATGAAAAAACAAATGAAGTATGCAAATAACAGGGGAATTGCAACAGTAGGTATCATTGGAGATGAAGAATTAAAAGAAAAATCTGTAATGGTAAAAGACCTATCTACGGGAGTACAAAACAAACTTAATTTTGAAGCACTGCTGTCTTATCTTAAAAACTAGCTATAGTGCATTAATAAAACGCTTTTCTAATTTTAGTATCTAATTTAGTAATAGATGTTTCACTTTTTATGTGTTTAACACAATTTGACACCATATAATAGACGTTAATAACTGATTATTTATAATAAATTATTGTTTTAAGAAAGGAGTAACCCTTGCAAAAGGATCACTTTTGGTTTAAATCCATATATAATGTATTCATTATTAATCCATAATACATAGTAATAAGTTCATCTGAACCATAATACTAATTCGGCATGATTTATGTTAATATATTGGTGTACAATTAATTATAAATTATAAATTAATTTAATATCTTTGCGGCGCAATTGCTAAAGTAATGTTAATGTTCGAAAGAGTTCAAACAAATGATTACCTTTGCAGTTCGTTAATAAGAATTTTAGTAAAGACTGAAATTAAAAAAGCAAATTATAATTTCATAATTAACCTAATTTAACCGATTAACAAAATTATATTTCATGAAGTACAATATCCCCCCAGGTATTTATTTTACATTACTTTTTCTATTCTTTTCTTGTTTATTAAGTGCGAAAGGAATTGATCCTCAAATGGATTCTGAAATCAAGAATAGAGTTGAAAGCCTCAATTCTAGCCTTTCAGTTCGATATAATGAGGAAGTAAAAGATAAAATATGGAGCCTGATTAATTCGCAAAAGAGAGTAAGTGAAGCCATGATAGGCCGATCTTCAATATATTTTCCTCTTATCGAAGGAGCTTTAAGAGAAAGAGAGCTTCCTGAAGATCTTAAATTTTTAGCAGTAATTGAGTCTGGCCTTAACCCTTCAGCTTTATCTAAAGCTAAAGCATCAGGTTTATGGCAGTTTATGAAGCCAACTGCAAAATATATTGGCTTAAAAATCACAAAAGCAGTAGATGAGCGGAGAGATCCAATAAAATCAACATACGCTGCAATGGATTATCTAAAGGAGTTACATACATCATTTGGAGATTGGACTTTAGCATTAGCTGCCTATAATTGTGGTCCTGGAAATGTTAGAAAAGCAATAAGGAAAGCAGGTGGTGTAAAAGACTACTGGGTTATAAGTAAATATTTGCCTAGTGAAACTAGAAATTATATTCCTAAGGTAATTGCAATGCATTATATAATGAATTATTACTATTTGCATGATATCAATCCTATTTTAATTGACGATGAGAGAAAGTTTACCGCTTCTGTTAAAGTGTTTGATAAAACAGAGTTGAAGACATTAGCTGAAGAGTATAATTTGGATATTGAATTGATAAAAGAGCTTAATCCTTCTTTCTTGAAGAATTTCATACCTGAATCTGATGGAAAACATTATCTGACATTACCTGAATCTTATCTTTATGATTACGTTAATAAGAGGAATGCACATGCTCATATATATCATATAAATATTTTAGCCACTAAGGTAGCACCTAAGACTTTTGCCGAGGCAAAACTTGATATAGATGAAATCCCTTCTCAAGAAAAGCGTAAAAAAGTTGAAGTCGAGAAAATATCGAAATCACAGGCAAGGTCAGAGAAAGGAATAAGTGTGAGGAATCCAGTAAGAGTAAAATTCGTAAAACTAAAAAGAGGTCAAACTTTATTGGATTTAGCCAATGAATATGAAATGTCTTTAAGTAATTTGATTGCTGATAATAACATATCAAAGGTCAATCCTCCAAAACAAGGTGACATGATAAGAATTACAGAATAATATAAGTTTAAGAAAAAAGATAATATAAGAATAGCGGCTATCAAATTTGATAGCCGCTATTTTTATTTAGCTAAACTTAATATCATTAATTAAGACAGATACACTTTATAGGCATCAAAAAGTCTAACTGTCTCTTAACTCTCTTCTAAGTATTTTACCAACATTTGTTTTTGGCAATTCATCTCTAAATTCAATAACTTTTGGCATTTTGTATCCAGTAAGATTTTCTCTACAATAATCTTTGATTTCTGATTCTTTTAGTGATTTGTCTTTTCTTACTACAAATATTTTAACTACTTCACCAGATTTTTCATCTGGGATACCTATTGCTGCAGCTTCCAGAATTTTTGGGTGTTTTACTAGTACGTCTTCAATTTCGTTAGGGTAGACATTAAAACCTGATACCAATATCATGTCTTTTTTCCTATCAACAATTTTAAAATATCCATCTTCATTCATTGTTCCAATATCTCCAGTATAAAGCCAACCATCTTTAACGGTATTAGCTGTTTCTTCGGGCCTATTGTAATAGCCTTTCATAACTTGTGGGCCGCTTATTATAATCTCACCTGACTCACCTAGAGGTTGCTCTACACCATTGTCATCAACAATTTTCATTATGGTACTCGGTACAGGCATTCCGATATATCCAATTCTTGCTTCTTTGCCAAAAGGGTTAACTGATGCTACAGGAGAAGATTCTGTCATTCCATAACCTTCGCTTATTTTACATCCTGTGGCACTCTCCCATTCATCTGCTACTGTTTTCTGTAGAGCCATGCCTCCTGCAATAGTAACTTTCATAGACGAAAAATCTAAAGCTCTAAAGTCTTGGTTATTTAACAAAGCATTAAACAGAGTGTTTAGTCCAGTGAAAAGTGTAATTTTATTATTTTTCATTTCTTTAACCACTGACCCTAAGTCTCTAGCATTTGTAACTAATACCGTAAGTGCTCCCATCCTTGTCATTGCTAGGCAGTTGACCGTAAACGCAAATATGTGGTACATAGGAAGTGGAGAAAGACAAACCTCTTCTCTTTCTTTTAGAGCTGATTTCATCCAAGCCTCCATTTGTAGCAAATTAGCAATCAAATTTTTATTTGTTAACATTGCTCCTTTTGATACACCAGTTGTACCGCCAGTATATTGGTGTAGGATTACATCATCATGACAACTTTCATGTGTTGTGATTTGGAATTTTTTACCATTACTTAATGCATCTTTGAATGTAACTATATTTGGTAGTTGGTATTTTGGGACCATTTTTTTGATATACCTTACTACAAAGTTTATGATTGAGCCTTTTATTCCTCCGACCATTTCGCCTATAGATGCGACGATAATAGTCTTGATTTTAGTACGGGGTAGTATTTTTTCTAAATTGTGTGCGAAGTTTTCAAGTATTACTATAGCCTTTACATCACTATCCGTAAATTGATGTTCCATTTCTGGAGGAGTATATAAAGGATTCGTATTAACTACTATCAGACCAGCTCTTAATGCCCCTACAATAGCTATTGGGTATTGCAATAGATTGGGCATCATTAAAGCTATCTTATCTCCAGGCTCTAAGCCTCTTGATTGTAAATAAGCTCCAAAGTCTCTAGATTTTTTATCTAGATCCCCATAAGTCATCTGTTTACCCATGCATTGATATGCAGGAGCGGTATTGTATTTCTTGAAATTTTCTTCAAAAAATTCAATTAAATTTTCGTATTGATTAACATCTATATTGGCAGGAACTCCAGCTGGATAATTCTTTAGCCATGGCCTTTCTTCACTCATGAGACTGTCTATGTTTTGATTCTAGACACTAATATAACATAAATTGTAGTAAGTGTAAAATACTAAATCAATATAAATAGTAAAGTGAACAAAAGTTACTTGATATAAAGGAATGAATGAGTCTTAATTACTAGTTTACCAAAGTCCCAACATCTCTACCTAACACTACATTAATAAGGTTTTCTTTGTTGTTAATATCAAACACTATAATCGGTAAATTATTTTCTTGACACATTGTAAAAGCAGTCATATCCATGACATTAAGGCCTTTTGAAATAGCCTCACTGAATGATATTCTGTCATATTTAGTAGCAGTAGGATCTTTTTCAGGATCAGCAGTATAGATACCATCTACCCGAGTACCTTTTAAAATGACATCAGCGTTTATTTCATTTGCTCTAAGTGCTGCAGCAGAATCTGTGGTAAAATATGGGTTACCTGTCCCAGCAGAAAATATTACAACCCTCCCTTTTTCTAAATGTCTTATAGCCCGTCTTCTTATGTAAGGTTCAGCTATTTGTCTCATTTCAATTGCTGAGATCAATCTAGTATACAATCCTTGTTTCTCTAAGCCACTTTGAAGGGCCATTCCATTTATCACAGTGGCCATCATACCCATGTAATCACCCTGCACCCTTTCAATACCAGAAGATGACAAAGCACTTAAGCCTCTAAATATGTTGCCACCTCCAATTACAATAGCTACTTCTACACCTAAATCAACAATATCTTTAATTTGCTTACTATAATGTTCTAACATTTTAGCATCGATTCCAAAACCTTGATCTCCCATTAGAGATTCTCCACTTAATTTAAGAAGTATTCTTTTGTATTTAATAGACATAAGTGTTTTTCTTTTCAAAGATATTTAAAACTTAAAATATAGGCAAAAAAAAAGGGCAACTAAAAAGCCGCCCTAATTTATTATTTATGATTATCCTAACATCACATGTTTGAAGTCATTGACAGTAAGTTCGCTGTCAAATGTTTTAAGATATTCAGCTACTGACATTTTGTTGTCTTTTACGAACGCTTGTGGAAGAAGAGTATTTTCTTTCATGAATTTCTTCAATTTTCCTTGAGCTATCTTCTCTATCATCGTCTCTGGTTTTCCTTCTTGTCTAGCAAGTTCTTTTCC
Organism: Saprospiraceae bacterium; assembly: GCA_037968395.1. Taxonomy (GTDB): domain Bacteria; phylum Bacteroidota; class Bacteroidia; order Chitinophagales; family Saprospiraceae; genus JADKBO01. The sequence continues at coordinate 23,264 of JBBKVK010000172.1, forward strand.
AATTTCGATTTCTTTTTCGATTATTTCGCTTGACACCCCATTTTCATCAACAGCAACTGGTTTCATAGCAGCAATCTGCATTGCTACATCTTTACCTGGTTCTTCAAAAGAAGCATTTGCTTTATTAAGGCCAACAAGTACACCAGCTCTATTTCCAGAGTGGATGTAAGAAGTAATCATTGGAGCTTCTAATCTCTCATATTCTGCTACTTCTATTTTTTCTCCTATTGTTCCTACTGATTCAATTACTTTTTGACCTAAAGTAATGCCTCCATAAGGCAAAGCTAGAAGCGCTTCAGTATTTGCTGGAAAATTTTCTAATGCTAAATCAGCAATAGCCGTTGCAAAATTTACAAAATCTTCATTTTTCGCAACGAAATCAGTTTCACAGCTTAATCTAATTACCACTCCTTTATTAGCAGCACTATTTATTTTAGCTATGACTGCACCTTCTTTAGCATCTCTATCTGCTCTTTTAATTGACAGTTTTTGACCTTGTAGTCTTAAAACTTCTATTGCTTTTTCAAAATCTCCTTCTGCTTCCGTAAGAGCATTCTTACAGTCCATCATTCCTGCACCTGTTTGATCTCTTAATTTTTTAACATCAGCAGCAGATATAGTATAATTACTCATTATCCTTTATTCTTTTAAGGTACTTAAATATTAATTATTCTCTTTTTCTTGACTTCTTTCTTTCAGTCCTTCCGCTATTGCTGCTGTAATATAATCAGTAATTAACTTTACTGATTTAGAAGCATCATCATTTGCAGGAATAGGAAAATCAACTTTATTAGGATCTGAGTTAGTATCTACAACTCCGAAAGTTTTAAGATTAAGTCTTTTAGCTTCTGCTAATGCAATATGCTCATGATGTATGTCTACCATAAATACTGCAGAAGGCAATCTGTTAAGATTTGCTATACCACCTAATTCTCTCTCTAATTTAGCTTTTTCTCTCCCTAAAGTAAGTCTTTCTTTTTTAGTGATAGAAGTTAAAGATGTATCATTCAACATATTGTCGATATTTTGCATCTTCTTGATTGACTTTCTAATAGTTGAAAAGTTAGTCATCATTCCACCGAGCCATCTTTCTGTAACATAAGGCATGCCTACGCTTTTAGCAGATTCTGATACGATATCTTTCGCTTGTTTTTTAGTGGCAACAAAAAGTATTTTTCTACCAGACTTAGCTATTTGCTTCATCGCACTGGCAGACTTTTCTAGACACTCAGTTGTTCTATTAAGGTCAATTATGTGGATACCTTTTCTTTCCATGAAGATATATGGCAACATCTTAGGGTTCCATTTTCTTTTCATGTGACCGTAGTGAACGCCGGCATCCAACATTTCCTGATATGTAGGTGTATTCATTATTATTTGAATTATCGTGTTTCTAAATAAATGATAAAAATTAACGCTTTGAGAATTGGAAACTCTTTCTAGCCTTTGGCTTACCGAATTTCTTCCTTTCTACAACTCTTGCGTCTCTTCTTAAGAATTTCTTTTCTTTAAGAGGCTTTCTGTTATCTTCATTGATTTTAACAAAAGCTCTAGCAATACCCATTCTTATGGCTTCTGCTTGACCTTTAAATCCACCTCCTTTCACATTTATTTTAAAATCATATTCATTAGCTTCAGCAACCATACTCATTGGTTCTACAACTTTATTTGAAATATGTGTGATAGTAAAGTAATCTTTTAATTCTTTGCCGTTGATCGAAATGTTTCCACTTCCTTTTGTTACGTGTATTCTCGCAACTGAAGCTTTTCTTCTACCAACTGTATTTAATGCTTCCATTTGTTAGTTTTAAAATGTGAAAGGTTCAGGCTTTTGAGCTATGTGTGGGTGCTCGCCTCCTTCATAAACAAATAATTTTTTAATCATTGCATTACCTAATTTAGTCTTAGGTAACATCCCTCTTACAGCTTTTTCCATGATTTTTATTGGACGCTTTGCCAATAATTCACCTGCTGTAATGCTTTTTTGACCTCCTGGATATAAGGAATAAGACAAATATGTTTTATCTGCAAGTTTGTTTCCTGAAAACTTAACTTTTTCTGCATTTAAAATTATTACATAGTCCCCTGTATCAACATGTGGAGTAAAATCAGGTTTATGTTTACCTCTTAGTACTGTTGCGATTCTTGTTGAAAGTCTTCCTACAGTTTCTCCCTCTGCATCAACAACATACCATTTTCTTTGAACTGTCTCTTTCTTGGCAGATACAGTTTTGTAGCTTAATGTATTCACGGTATAAAATTATGTTCGTAAATTAAAAAATTCGCCTAGATTCTTTTAAGCGGCTGCAAATGTACTCCTCTATTTTAATTCAGCAAACTTTTTTCATACTTTTTTTATAACAACACCTCATAACTAATTGAAAAACAGTCAAAATATCGCTCAAATTTAAATATCGCCCTTTTTTAATAAATTATTTAGGGATCGTTTTGTTATTTTCGTTCATAATATTATACACTTACGTTTATTAGTATTTAAACAATGAATTTTTCATATTATGTGTATATAAATTATTTCCAAATTTGGTATTGTTTATATATTTACTTAAAAGTATGATTTAT
>JBBKVK010000173.1:0-7930 GCA_037968395.1 Saprospiraceae bacterium
CAATGTAGGCGTTCTACAAGATGGAGTAGTTACAGTATCTTATGCATCAGAAAGCTTATCGACAGTAAGTTCAAATGAAGTATTATTCACATTAGACTTTACAGCTACTAGAAATGGTAACTTAAGTGAAATGATGAATATGACATCAAGTGTAACTGCAGCAGAGTCATACACAGGAGCTGAATTAAGTGTTAGTGATTTAGAATTAACATTTAGAACAGAAACTGCAACAACTGCAAACTTTGCATTATTCCAAAACGAGCCTAACCCATTCAAGACAGCAACAACAATTGCTTACGAAATGGCAGCAGCTGGACAAGCAACATTCACGTTATATGATGTAACAGGAAAAGTACTTGTAGTTAAGAATGAAGCAGCAGTTAAAGGACTTAATACAGTAGAATTCAATGCAAATGAGATCAAAGCAAGCGGAATCGTTTACTACCAGATCGAAAGCGGAGATTACACTGCTACTAAGAAAATGATTATCATCGAATAATGATTCGATAAGAATAAGACCCTAAACTGGGTTAAAAGTAAATCGGTTTTTGGGATGGCCTCTCTCTGAGCAATTAGAGGGGGGCTTTTTTTATTTTTTTAAACTAATTTACAGTTTTTTTTCTGAATATTTTAAGGCTAATTTTAGTGCTTATTTGGCCTTAGACACTGATAAATAAATAGTTATATATACATTATTTATTTAATTAAATAATATTTATATTAAAAATACCCTAATAATGGTATAGTACATATTATAATTGTACATATATTTGTGACTGAATTAAGAACCAAACACCCTCCTGAGATAATAATCAAGAATCTCAAAATAATTAAACCTAAATTTTACCTACCTAAGAAGTAATAGATCCAGTGGTCTATGGCTCATTGTCGTATACCCAATTTTGAAGTATTTAATCACGAGAGAAATATTTCTCTTAAACAGTATAATTTTTAAACTTTAAATTGGATCTCATGAAGAAAACGCATTTTACGTTTTACAGTAAATTATCAAGACCTTTAATTATGGTCTTTGGATTAATGCTCCTTAATTGGAGTGTCACACAAGCTCAGTCGTGTTCGATGGGTTGTACTAACTCAATAAATGTATCGTTGGATACAGATGATTGTGAAGCTACAATTACACCTTTGGACTTGCTGACAGACCCTTCCACATGCCCAGGAGGTGTTTTTATAGTTGAATTAAGACACAATGGAGTTTTAATTCCGGAAAGCCCTACTATTACTGCTGAGTTTGTTGGAAAAACTTTGGAAGCTAAGGTTATAGATACAAGACCTGCTCCTGCCGGAGGTAATTCTTGTTGGGGGTACATTAAAGTGGAGGATAAATTAGCTCCAATACTTACTTGTATAAGTCCTACAGCACCAGTTTTATGCTACGAAGCAGCTGCTTTTAAGCCAACAGTAGAAGACAATTGTGGAACAGCCACATTGTATACATTAGACTCTATTGAAATTACTAATCTATGTAATGGTAATTTACCAGATAATATCTTATCAAGAGTGACTAAAAGATACAAAGCAATAGACTTGTCAGGCAATGAGTCTAAAGTTTGTACAATTACTTACGATGTAAAGAAGCTAGATTCTTTAGGTATAATAGTTCCTCCCAAGAATTTTTTGTATAATGTCAATCCTTTATTTTGCGAAGATTATCCAAATGGTGCTAATCCTAGTCCAGATATCACTGGTTACCCAAAATTAGATGGCAAGGATTTAAAGCCTGGAAGCTTTTTGGTATGTAATTTACTAGTTACGTATAAGGATGAAATCTTAAAGGATTACGATTGTATTAAGAAGATAGGAAGAACATGGAAAATAATAGAATGGTCTTGTAATTCTCCTAAGCCAAGAGAAATCTTGCAAATGATAGAAATTGCTGATAATAAAAAGCCTGTAATAACTGGATTAAAGGATATTACAGTCTCAACAACACCTCACCATTGTGATGCTTATGTCTCTATACCTAAGGTTGAGGTTAGTGATAATTGTACTGCTGTAACTGTTACAATTAGTGGAGGTACTCCATTAATCGTAGGAAATGGAGGTTTCACAACATTACCAGTAGGAGTAAATAAAATTTACTATAATGCGACAGATAAATGTGGTAACAAGACGGTAGATTCTATTTATGTAACGGTAGAAGACTTAACTCCTCCAGTACCAGTATGTGATCAGAATACAACAGTATCTGTAACTTCAGATGGATTAGCATGGGTACCAGCAAAGGTATTTGATGATGGTAGTTATGACGAATGTGCTTTAGCTAAGATGTTAGTTAGAAGAATGGGCCCAGATACTTGTGGTGCAGGAGCGCCTCAGTTTGATGATTTTATCTCTTTAGGAGAATTTAATAATCATTACTATGTACTTTCAAAACATAAAATTGAAACTAGACTTGCGAATAAGCATGGTATTGCAATAGGTGGTTACCTTAATATAGCTAATAGTGCTGGGGAAAGGACATGGATTAACAATGCAATAGCTGCTATAAATGACACTTTAGGTTATTTAAGTATTAACGCAGTAGCTGGTTCAAAACCATTCTTTGTAGATATTGATAATGGCGGAGGTTCAGTTCTTAATTTGGACCCTAATGCTAAATATAATTATGTAATAGAGATTAATAAAGTTGCTGGGGAGCATTTATGGAGCTCATATGCTAAATTCTGTTGTGCAGATGATAATGTAATGGTAGCTTTCAGAGTAGTGGATAAAGCTTGTAACTATAACGATTGTATGGTCAATGTAGAAGTACAAGATAAATTACCTCCAGCTATTACTTGTCCAGATTCATTAATCATCAAATGTGATAACTATTACCCAACAGGTAATAATGTTGTGGATTATGGGCCTTTTGCAGTAGTAGATAATTGTGAGAACCCTACGATAACTGACTTAATAACAAAGAGTACTGTTAATCAATGTAATGTTGGACAAATTGAAAGAACAATAACTGCTACTGATGGTAGTGGTAGAGCTGCTGTATGTAAGCAACATATTGAAGTTACTGGAAAAACTTATGATTTTAGAAAAATTATATTCCCAGCTGACTTCCCAGTTAATTCTTGTGAAGATCCTACTAGTGATATATTTAAGCCTGAAAATACTGGTGGATATCCAATATTTGTAGATGATGATCAATGTAACCTAGTTGGTGCTGATTATGAAGACTTTGTATATACTTTTAACAATACAAATGGTCTAGCTTGTTTCAAAATAATTAGAAGATGGACTGTAATTGATTGGTGTAACTATAATGGATATTCATACTTTACTTATCCAGCTTATGATCAGATTATCAAAGTAACAGATAATATTAAGCCTGAAATTACAAGTAGTTGTGCTCCTAAGTCAACATGTACTTATGACCCTTCTTGTACAGATGGATTTATCGAGTTGACTGCAACTGGTTTTGATGTTTGTACTCAGGTTTTGGACTGGTTTTATACTATTGATCTTAATAATGATGGTAAAGTTGATCCTGCGACATACAAAAATCAAAAATTGTCTAACAGTGGGAAGGCTAATATGATCAATGCTAGTGGTACGTACCCAATTGGTACACATAAAATTAAGTATACTTTTGCTGATAAATGTGGCAATGTAACTACATGTGAGCAAATATTTACAATTGTAAACTGTAAAGCACCAACACCTTATTGCTTGAATGGTTTAGCAGTAGATTTAATGCCAGTAGATGAAGATAATGATGGTGAGATTGATGGAGGAATGGTAGCATTATGGGCTAACGATTTTGATGCTGGATCATACCATTCATGTCCTGGATATAAAGTATATGTATCATTTTCTAAAAACATATTGGATACTGGTAGAGTATTTACTTGTGATGATTTAGGAAGAGCAGATGTTAAAATTTGGGCATCTATAATCACTCCTATGGGAGATACAATTGGATCATTCTGTAATACTTTTGTAGATGTTCAAGACAATATGGGTGCTTGTAGTATCATTAGAGTTGGTGTATCAGGTAGATTAGCTACAGAAGATGCGAGAAAAGTTGCAGATGCTGAAGTAGTATTACAAGGTATTGAGTCTACTGTTGTCATGACAAATATGGATGGTGAATATTCATTTGGCCAAATGCCAATTGGAGGTAACTATAATCTTTACCCAGTAAAGAATGATAATCCTATGAATGGAGTATCTACATTAGATTTAGTTTTAATTCAGAGACATATCTTAAGTATCTCTAAATTAACTACTCCTTACTATACTATTGCAGCGGATGTTAATAAAGACGGTAAAGTGTCAGCAGCTGATTTAGTTGAGTTAAGAAAGTTAATATTAGGGGTTACAAATAAGTTTGCAAATAATAACTCATGGAGATTCTTAGATGCAAGTACTGTATTCCCAACAGGAATAAATCCTTTAGATGTTAGTTTTGATGAGTCTTACAATATTGAGCATTTGAATTCTGATATGGTTATTGACTTTACTTCAATTAAAGTTGGAGATGTTAATGGAAGTGTTAAGACAAATGTAAGAGCTAGTAACACAGAGCCTCGTTCAAATGATAAGCTAGAAATTTATACTGATAATGTTAAATTTAAAGCAGGAGAAGAAGTTAAAATTTCTTTAGGAACAGATAATGCTTCTTTAATGGGAGCACAGTTCACTATTAATTTTGATCCTACTAAGTTTAGTTTTGTAAGTGTTGAGGATAACGGTTTAGGGATCAATGAAGATAACTTTGGTTTATCTTACCTAGATCAAGGAAGAATTACTTTCTCGTGGAATAATTCTACAGAATTGAATGTAAATAATCTATTTGACATGAATTTCATCGCATTAACTGGTGGAGAATTGCAAAATAGTGTTTCTATTACTTCTGATGTGACAGCTGCTGAAGCTTACAACTCAAATCAAGATGTAATGGATGTAGAGTTTAGAACAATAGGTGTTCAAAATGGATTGGCATTATACCAAAACATTCCAAACCCTTTTAATGACAATACAATGATATCATTTAATATGCCAATTAAAGGTCAAGCAAACCTTAGTATATTAGATGTAACAGGCAAAATGGTTTACTCAAATACAAATCAGTATGAAGCTGGAGTTCACAATGTAATGATCAATAAGAATACACTTAATCTTTCAGGGATTATGTATTACCAATTGACAGTTGACAATGAAACTTTAGTTAAGAAAATGGTGATTATCGAGTAAATCAAGAATAAAGTTTACTGTTTTTGGGATGGGACCCCTCCAAGCTACTTGGATGGGGTTCTTTTTTATTTTAAAAAGTAGGAACTTTTATCCTATCAATTTCTATTATTTAGTAATGAGTAGAATTTTAGGTATTGATTTTGGTAAAAAAAGGACTGGTCTATCGGTAACAGACCCTTTGCAAATAATAGTAACTGGGCTTGACACACAGGATACTAGCTTATTAAGGCCTTTTATTAAGGATTACCTCCAGAAAGAAGAGGTGGAAAAAATAGTTATTGGCCTTCCAACTCATAAAGATGGAAACTTTACTCTGATAAAGTCAGACATTGATGCGCTAGCACTATTTTTAAATAAAGAATTTCCTAAAATAGAAATTGATTTTCAGGATGAAAGTTTTACTTCTCTTGAAGCTAAATCAGTGATTTTTAGATCTGGAGTAAAAAAAGAAAAAAGAAAGGACAAAAAACTTGTTGATAAAGTAAGTGCAATCTTAATTTTGCAAAAATATTTAAAACATATATAATAATGGTATTACCCATATATGCTTACGGGCATCCCATACTTAAGAAGGTTGCAGCACCTTTTGATAAGGACTTTAAAGGACTTGAAAGTTTGTTAGATAACATGTGGGAAACAATGTATCATGCTAAAGGTGTTGGCTTAGCTGCCCCACAAATAGGACATTCTATTCGTTTGTTTTTAGTTGATACTATTCAAATCCAAAAAGAAGGAGAAGAAAACCTAGGAATTAAAAAAGCATTTATCAATGCAGAAATTTTGGAGGAGCATGGTGAATTTTGGTCTTATGAAGAAGGGTGTTTGAGTATTCCAAAAATAAATGGAGACGTTGAAAGAACAACACATGTTAAAATCAAATACTACGATTCTGATTTTAATGAATATATAGAAGAGTACGATGGTATGTCTGCCAGAGTGATTCAACATGAATACGACCATATTGAAGGGCATTTATTTGTAGAAAAATTAAACCCGCTAAAAAGAAGATTAATTCAAAAGAAGTTAGAAAATATTAAAAAAGGTAGAATAACTGCTGATTATACGCTCAGATATTCGTAGACTTTACAATTCATGATATTTTATTTTCTACCAAAGTCAGCAGGTATTTCTCCCCACTCTTTAGTTGGCCATTTTATGATTGGGTTTGTTATGATATTATTCTGTAACCAAATGATTGCTCTTTCAATTAATTTCCATACCTCTTCATTTTCATTTGTTCGATCTAAAGTTGTCTTGACTTTAATATTTCTAACCCAAGCCATAGCTGTTTTAGAATCAGTGTAAATGACGGTGTCTTTTAATTTATTTTGTTTTAGAAGTGCTGCTGCATGAACAATGGCAAGAAATTCACCAATATTGTTTGTCGCTTGATTAAATGGACCAAGTCTAAATATTTCTTCTTTTGAAATGGTTTTAACTCCTCTATATTCCATTTTTCCCGGATTACCGCTGCAAGCTGCATCAACACTAATACTATTTTTTATTACTAACTTTGGAGTCGTAGGTTTTTGCTTTTCTTTTGATTTTTGACCACTATAATATTTAGCATATCCCTTAGCATAGGCTTGAATGGCTTCTTCTTCATTGGCAAATGACTTGTATTTGGCATTTTCATAGCCATTAATTTGTACCTTTGCTTCATTCCAATTATCATATAATCCAGGGATTAAACCTTCCCAGACAACGTAAAATTTCTTTTTACCCATAAAGTAAATTAATGAACACAAATATAAAACTTATTGATACACATGCCCATATCTACTCTGATGAATTGTCAGAAAATATTGATGATATCATTTTAAGAATAAATGAAGCTGGAATAAGTGATGTCTTCATGCCAAATATTGACAGTACCACAATCAGTGCAATGCTGGATTTAGAATTAAAAAATAATAATTTTCATGCTATGATGGGGCTCCATCCTTGTTATGTAAAGGATGAATATAAGAAAGAATTAAAAATTGTTGATTCATGGTTTGAAAAAAGGAACTTTTGTGCAGTAGGAGAGATAGGCATAGACTTGTATTGGGATAAAACACATTATAAGGAACAGATTCAGGCTTTTGAATATCAAATAAGCATTGCAAAGAATGCTAAAGTTCCTTTTGTGATTCACTCAAGAGATTCCTTAGATATTACAATTGAAACTGTAAAGAAAAAGCAAAAAGGAGATCTATGTGGCATCTTCCATTGTTTTAATGGAACGATGGATCAAGCAAATCAAATTATTGACTTAGGATTTTATTTGGGAATAGGAGGCGTAATAACATATAAAAATAGCGGGATGGATAAAGTTCTCGAAAATATTCCTATCAAAAACATTGTTCTTGAAACAGATAGTCCATATTTGGCTCCAGTTCCGAAGAGAGGAAAAAAAAATGAGCCATCGTATTTAACCTATATCTGCCAAAAACTTTCTGAAATTCAGTCTAAAAGCTATGAACAAGTAGCAGAGGCGACATCTTTAAATGCAAAAATATTATTTGGTAGTACACCAAAATGAACTGATTAGTAATCTATTAAATGTATGGAATATTTTACAGATGTAATTAAATTAACTTTCAGTTAAGGATTACTTGGTTTTGATAGAAATTATTCCAATTTTTGCAGAGTAGGAGAGTTGTCCGAGTGGCTTAAGGAGCATGCTTGGAAAGCGTGTATGGGGGAAACTCTATCGCGGGTTCGAATCCCGCCCTCT
>JBBKVK010000174.1:0-25071 GCA_037968395.1 Saprospiraceae bacterium
GTACAGGAGTACCAATAATTTCTCCCAATAAAAAATTTATTTATTTTTTTACTTTAAAATTAATCGAACATTATACAATTGTTTTGAGTAAGAATGGAAAATACTAAGGTGCATAAAAAAATGCGGAAGCAGATTAAAAACCAGCTACTTAAAAGTCGAATATCAAAAAGACTATTGAGCATTACACGTAGGTTGAAAATCAAAAGGAATAAACTAAGACAACCTAAAAGGCATCATTTTTAGATAAAAAAGAAAATAAAACAATGAGATACTTTTTGATTCTATTTCTATTTCCATTATTTAGTTTTAATCTTTTAGATGACAAACTACTTCCTCCTTCAGAGATGGTCGGTATATGGTTAACTCATAAACAAGATGCAAAGATTGAAGTGTATGAGTCAAATGGTAAATATTACGGAAAAGCTATTTGGGCTAAAAATTATGAATTGCCTGATTATGAAGTGTTTATTTTAGATGGATTCAAGCCTAAAGGCAAGTCATTAAGAGGAGGAAAAATTTTTAACCCAGACAGTGGGAAAAAATACAAATCTGTTATTAAATTGAAAACTGATGGAAAATTACATATTAAAGTGAAGTTAGGTTTTTTATTTAAAACTATACATTGGACAAGAGTTAAATAATTATTTACTAAATTTTAAAACACAAAAAATGAAAGCGATTTTACCTATTATTTTAGTTGTTGTAGCATTAATTTTTGCATACATGGGATTTAATCAGTTAGATGCTAGTACAACCAATATTGAAATTGGACCTATTGACATATCAGCTGGAGATCAAGGTGGTCAAGAAAAAGCCTATATGTATTTTGGTGCAGCTGTTGTATCTATCATAGGAGCAATATTTGCTGGCAGAGGCAAAGGTTAACTATAAAATAATTTCAAATTTTAAGGGTTACAATTTAGTTTGTAGCCCTTTTTTATATTCGTTTACTAAATAATTGACTTTATTAACATCTAAAATCTATCTTATCTTTTCAATAATCAAACACTATGAAATTCTTCAACAATACTGGTTAATAACTCTTTATTAAGAGGTTTGTTGAAAAAATTTCTTACAAGATTTAATTCCTTTGCTTTATTTTCGTCCCTTTCATCGACAGAGGTTGTCAACATGCATATTACAATTCCTCCTTTTAACCCTTCATCGAGTTTGTCATATTCAGCTAAAAAACCCCATCCATCCATTCCAGGCATGTTGATGTCTAGAAAAATAATCTCTGGTGCAGGGTATTTTTTATTGACCAAAGTAGTCAAATATTCTATTGCATCAAGACCACTATATTTTAAAGTAACATTTTCTGTAACACCGGATTTTTCGATCACTCTTTTATGAATAAAATTATCAGCCTCAGAGTCATCTATTAGTAGTATATTTTTAACTTTTCTCATTGATTTAACTTTTTTGATAATTTAAAATAAAAAGTACTTCCTTGATTAATTTCAGATTCAACCCATATCGTTCCATAATGTAGATGTACTACTTTTTCACAAAAGGAAAGACCTAAACCATATCCTGCGTAATCATCTTCTCTATGAAGCTTTGTCATAAATTTGAAAATATCATTTAATTTTTCTTTTGGGATACCAATACCATAGTCTTTTACTGAAAACTTCCAGAATTCATACTCTTCTTCGCAAGTAATTTCAATAACTTTTTTAACACTATTATTGCTGAACTTAATTGCATTTGCTAATAGATTTTGTATTAGCTGTATAAGTTCTATTTCATGGCCATATACAGTTGGTAGATTTTTGGTTTTAATATCAATGCCTGATGCTTTTAGATTAGCATGAAGATTGGATTTTGCCATTTCTACAATGTGATTCATATCTAAGGAAGCAATTTCTCCTGATTGACCGATTTTAGAATAAGTAAGTAGTCCATTTATTAGTCCGTCCATACGTGACGTTGCTTTTTTAATAAAAGAAAAGTAGTAAGCTTCATTTTCATTAAGTTTAGCAATGGCTCCTTCCTCTTCTAAAAGATCAACAAAATTAGTTACAGTTCGCAAGGGTTCTTTTAGATCATGAGAAGCAATGTATGCAAAATTTTCAAGTTGTTTGTTTTTAATAGAAAGGGTTTTAATATTGTTTTGAAGTATTTTTTTATTTTCAATGAGTTCATCTACGAGCGGCCTAATTTGAAGTATTATATTGAAAGCGATATAAAATATTAGAATCAATCCAACTGTGGCAATAATATTTGATAATACTTGATAGCTTTCAGCTTTAGCTCTTGTTTCATTTATACTGATATTATCACTTCTTCTGATTGAATTAAATTTATTGGTTATAGTATCCATTATATTTTTCCCCTTATCAGTGTCAATGATGTCCAATGCTTCTTCTAGATGATACCCACTTGCTAATTCGATTGTCTTGTCTAACTCCTTAAACTTGCTTTCCGCAAATCGATTTATATCTACTATTGCCTCTTTTTCCTCCTCTGTAAGTAAGGTAGTATTTTCGAGATCTTTTGAAGTTTTTATAAAAGTTTCCAGACCATTATAGTAATCGTCTAGATATATAGAGTCGAGCGTAAGTAAGAAACCTCGTTGACCTGTTTCTGCATTTTTTAAGGAAGCATAATAAGAAGAAAAATCTTTCTCTAAAAATAAAGCCTTGACTACATTTTCATTAGCTACACCTTCATAATATGCAGTCAAACTTGAAGATATTATTATCGCAATAAGAAGAGATAGCGCCATCGCTATCTGCTTTAATATTTTATCTCCCTTTTTTTCTTCAATTTCCACCTAGCCTTATTATTTTTTAATTTTTTTAATCATAAAAGTAAATTTAGTTCCTAATCCCAGCTCTGATTCTACTTGTATATCACCCCCGAGTTGTTCAACCAGACTTTTTACTATGGATAGCCCAACGCCAGAACTGTTGTTTTTTATAGCATTTTCTGGATTAACCATATAAAAGAGATTGAATATACTATCAATATTCTCTTTAGGTATTCCTATGCCATTATCAGTTATATTAAATATATAATCACTATCCGACTCCATTACTTCAAACTTAAGTATTACTTCCTCTTTGTCATTATACTTTATTCCATTGTTTATTAAGTTTTGAAATATTTGATAGACAGGAATCTTTTGAACAGTAAGTTTATTGTTCCCAATTGAAAAATGCAAAGAGGGTTTCTTGGAAGGGTTTAAATCTGAAATAATTTTATCAACAAATACTCTTAAATTAACGTCTTCAATATCTCTCTGCTCAACAAATGTAGACTTTGTATAAGATATCATGCCATTGATTAAGTTTGTAGCATCATCCGCACAATTACTTAATAATCTAAGTATTTCTAACCCATCTTGAGGAAGATTGGAACCGTACTCTTCTTTTATCATCTCAGAAAATTGCTTCATATTCCTTATTGGAGCCTTCACATCATGTGATATCATATAAGAGAACTCTTTCAAGCTCTTATTTTGCAATTCTACTTTCTTGTTTGCTTCTGCTAATGTTGCCACTGTTTTTCTAAGTTCTAACAATTTTTCTACCTGTCTAGTCAAAGCCTTTAATGATTCAATTTGTTCGGAAGATAGTTCTTTAGATTTCATGTCAAATAAACAAAAAGTACCAATGGGTAGTCCATCTGGATTTAATATTGGGACTCCTGCATAAAATTTTACAGCAAGATCTCCTGCTACATAGGGATTGTCTTTAAATCTATCATCTTCAAGTGTATTACTTATTACCATACACTTATTAGCATCTAGTAAAGCATGACCGCAAAAAGAAACATCTCTCGGTGCATGTGTCAGATTGACCCCGCTTACAGCCTTGATAAATTGAGTTTCATTGTCCATAAATGTGATCATTGAAATGGGCACATCACAAATATGACCAGCAATATTGGCGAGGTCGTCATATTCCTTCTCTGTTAGGGTATCTAAAATATCGTATTCTTTAAGAGCTAACAGTCTTTCTACTTCATTATCTAACTTAGGAGCAAGTTTCATATACTTAATATCTTAACTAATTGGGTAAATTACTTGTCATTAAAGACACATATCTACAAAAAGGTTTCTAAAAGTAACTCTATTTCAAATTTTAAAAAATAATAATAGAATTATTTTTGTAACTGGAGGCATGTTGTTCGAGGTTTATTATCATTGAAACAAATATAATTCATCTTAATATTAAGAACAGATAAGAAAATGATTGAAAAGATTGTCTAAAATGTATAAAGTCAAAGTATCAATAAACATAAGGATATCTAACAGCATTTACCAAATATAACTTTAATATAGACATTGATATACACAATTAAATAATTATCTATATCTTTGATTAAATGTCAAGAAGTATATCACATAGGATTTTTGCCATAGTAATGGTAATGTTGATTCTCATTAGCTCAACAGATTACATAGTTGATTTCCACTATTGTCAAGGTGATTTGAAGTCATTTAATCTATTTGGGAAGGCAAAGAATTGTCATGAAATAGCTGACAAAGTAAAATCATGCAAACATCACCAGAAAAAAAATATAGACAATAAAGCTTGTGTTGAAGACAATAAAAATTGCTGTAATAATAAATCAGTTAATTTTGATTCGAACAATGATAACCAGTTTTTTAATTCGGATTACTTAAGCTTAGATTTTTCATCCTTTGCAGTAATACCTAAGCTTCTTGTTTTTACAAATCATGAGATTGTTCTTGAATATAAGATTCCTTTTGAACACTACAAACCTCCTTTAGTTCAAAAAGACATGCGAGTTCTTTTTGAATCCTTTCTTTTATAGACACTTCTTCAGTAAATTTTTTAATTTGCTGAGTTCCATCTAAAAACTTGTCGCTATGTTTTCATAGGGACTGTTTGCATTGTAGAATTCACCAAATAATATTTTAGTTCATAATAAATTAATAACGATGAAAAAAATTATACTTTTCGCTTTCTCATTTGTAGTAATGTTTTTACAAATGAATGCTCAGACAAACAACATATCTCTAAACATAAACCATAAGTTGGGAAATGCCGATTTTACTATGAATCAGGCAGCAAAAAATAACATTGATAGTGATTTTAACGTAACTAGATTAGAATATTACATTTCTGAAATATCACTTATACATGATGGCGGTAATGAAACCAAAATTCCAGAACTTTGGATATTGGCTAATGCATCTAACAAAACTATTGTTGAATTAGGAGAATACAATATTAACTCTGTTGAAAAAATAAAGCTCCATATTGGTGTTGATGCAGCACATAATCATAAAGATCCAGCTAGCTTTCAAGGTTCGCATCCATTAGCACCAAAATCTCCATCTATGCATTGGGGATGGTCTGCTGGTTATAGATTTGTAGCAATGGAAGGAAATGGAGGCAGTAATTTAAATCAATTATTTGAATTACACGGATTAGGCGATGTTAACTATTTTACAACAGAAATTGATTTAGATGCAACTGCTGAAAACAATCAATTAGCAATCGACCTGGACGCAGATTATACTAGAGCACTAGAAGGCATTGTAATATCCTCTGGTTTGATAGTTCATGGTGAAAGATGGGAAGCAAAGCAATGTCTTGAAAACTTTAGAGACTTTGTTTTTAGCCCTTCAAGTATCACAAGTTCTAATATTGACTATTCCGAAGTTAATACTTTTAGGACATTCCCTAATCCAGTAACTAATGGAATGACAACAATCGAATTAGGTGTAGATAACAATACATTTAAGTATGATTTGTCTATCACATCAATGGATGGTAAACAATTACAATACGTCAAGTCAATAACCAACGGCCTGCAAGTAAATGTTTCTAATTATGCATCTGGGATGTATCTTATGAATCTTATTAAGGAAGGTCAAACTATCATCTCTAATAAAATATTTATAAAGCAATAAAACTAAAGTGGCTCTATTAAATGGTAGCGCTTTTTATCATATCGTCTTTTTTAAGGATGATGTAGAGCCACTTTATTTACATCCTAAACTTCTGGAAACTCCAAAAGGATTTGATGATTTTATGTTGCAGATGATCGCTTGTTTAAAACAATGCGATGGGAACTAGGTATTTTTTACTATCCTATCAGGTCTCAAATAATTCATTAGAAGAGGGGGGTGGAGTAGTATATAAAGGTGGATAACCAAGCCCATAAAAAAAATCAATAATTCATCCATTGGGTTTTTCCGATGGTAAAGAAAAAAAGCTTGTTTCTTTTTTATGATCGGTAACAGTTTTTTTGTTGTTAACCATCCTATTTTTAAAAATTAATATATAAAGAAATGAAATTATATAAATTCATACTTACACTTTTTGTGATTTCTTTGGCAATTTTATCATGTACTGATGACCCCAAAGAAATGGTTAAACTTGATGAAACACCTTATATTTTGGAATATGGTAATTTGCCTATGCCTAATTTACCTGGAGATAACCCTTTGACGCAACAAGGTGTCCAACTAGGCAGAATGTTGTTTTTTGAAAAAATGATGTCCAAAGATGGGACACAAGCCTGTGCTGGCTGTCACAGACAGACGGATGGTTTTTCTGATACAATGCGATTTTCTGTAGGTGTTGAAATGCTAGAAGGAAAACGACAAGCCATGCCCATTTTTAATATGGCTTGGCATTCTAACGAATTCTTTTGGGATGGTCGAGCACATTTATTAAGAGACCAGTCATTAAAACCCATTCAAGACCCGTTAGAAATGAATGAGACTTTAGAAAATGTTGTAGCAAAATTGAGCTCATCTAAGATGTATACCGATCAGTTTACTAGAGCATTTGGATCTGAAGATATTAATCCGTTAAAAATGTCATTAGCAATGGAACAGTTTATGTTGAGTATTGTCTCTTTTGATTCTAAATATGACAAGTTTTTTAATGGAGATTTGGCATTATCCGACAGTGAAGAAAGAGGAAGACTATTATTCGAAACGGAGTACAACCCATTCTTTCCGGATATGTCAGGAGCTGACTGTGCTCATTGTCATGGTGGAGCAAATTTTGAAAATGACCAGTACATGAACAATGGTTTAGATAATGATGCTACTTTCACTGATATTGGTAGAGAAGAAGTAACAAACAATGTGTCAGATAAGGCAAAATTCAAAGTCCCATCTCTTAGAAATGTAGCAATTACGCAGCCTTACATGCATGATGGTCGATTTCAAACTTTAGAAGAAGTGATAAATCACTATAATGACCATATCAAACAGTCAAGTACACTTGATCCTGCGCTACTTCAAGTAGTAGATAATGGAGGATTAAAGTTGACAGCCCAAGACAAAATAGATCTAGTTAATTTCTTGAAAACTTTAACAGATCAGACCTTTATTAATAACATCAATTACACCGATCCATTTTGATTGATTCATTTTAACCTTTTCAATTGATTTTTTTATGATACTCCAAATAAAAAACATGGTGTGCCCTCGTTGTTTAAGTAGCGTTAAAAACATACTTGAAGAGCAAAAAATAGGTTATAAAAGCATTGAGTTAGGTAAAGTAGAATTGACTAATGACTTATCTGTTATTCAAAAATCAGCCCTTAGCCAACTACTTAAAGTACAGGGTTTTGAACTATTAGATAATGAAGAGTCAAAGATGGTCAGCTCTATCAAAGCATTCATAGTAGATAAAATTCATTATCATAATTCCAAAACCAAAAATAATTTATCGGATGAGTTAAGTAATTTACTTCACAAAGACTATTCGATAATCAGCAAAACTTTTAGTCGACTGGAAGGCATGACGATTGAACATTTTTTACTGTATCAACGAATAGAAAAGGCAAAAGAACTAATAAGTTACGAAGAAATGACCATTGCAGAAATTGCATTCGATTTAGAATATAGCAGTTCGGCTCACCTTTCTTCACAATTCAAACAAATTACAGGGATGTCGCCATCAGAATTTAAAAAACTTTCAAATAAAACTAGAATATCACTAAACGATATTTAATAAACCATAATTATGCAATAAGTTACCACAATCCTATAATACATTAAGTAATCATCTTCATAACTTTGTAATTGATGAAAACGACTACATCACATAGATTTTATTCCACTTTCTTGGCACTTTTGATGCTCATTAGCTCAACAGGCTTCTCTGTGGATATACATTATTGCCAGGATAGCATTGCAGGCATTAGTTTTTTTGGAAAGGCAGATTGTTGTAAAAGTAAAATGCAATCCACATCTTGCCATGCTTCAAAATCAGTTAAAGTTGGGATAAAAAATCCTAAAAAGGACGACTGCTGCCATAATGAAAGTATTGTCATTGAAAAATCGGATATTGAGGCTCCAATCACACATTTGTCTTTTAATCAAGACTTTCAATTATGCCTTTTTATTCCTTTTATAACAACCAATCCAAAGTGTATCATAGGAACAACTGGTGATAGGAATACTTTTGCCCTGTACAAACCTCCCTTGCCTGAAAGAGATATTTATTCCCTCTATCAGACATTCCTTATTTGATATTCCCATTTATATTTATGTTACAAACTACCTAAAAGTATTTTGAGCTAATTCCTATTTATAATAATCTTAAAAGGAAAATGAATAATGGTAAATCAAATAATCAAATTTTTTATAGACAATAAGCTTGTTGCTTGGCTTTTATTGATCCTATTTGTCGGTTGGGGTATTGTAACTGCTCCATTTGATTTAGGAGTAAATTATTTACCAAGAGACCCTGTGGCAGTAGATGCCATACCAGATATAGGTGAAAACCAACAGATCATTTTTACCAAGTGGATGGGTAGGTCACCACAAGATATTGAGGACCAAATCACCTATCCTTTAACAACATCATTGTTGGGTATATCAGGTGTAAAGAGTATACGAAGCAACTCCATGTTTGGTTTCTCCAGTATATACGTCATTTTTGATGAAGATGTAGAATATTATTGGAGTAGGAGTAGAATTCTCGAAAAGCTAAACTCATTGCCAGCCAATCTACTGCCAGATGATGTCCAACCCTCACTTGGTCCGGATGCTACAGCTTTAGGACAAATTTATTGGTACACATTAGAAGGGCATGACGATCAAGGAAACCCAACAGGTGGTTGGGACTTACACGAACTACGTTCTATTCAAGACTTCTATGTGCGATTTGGACTGTCTTCTGCCTCTGGGGTGTCTGAGGTAGCTTCCATCGGTGGTTTTGTTCAAGAATATCAAGTTGATGTTATTCCTGATAAAATGAGAATATATGGCATTACTCTTAATCAGGTAATGAAAGCCCTCAAGGAGAGCAATTTGGATATTGGCGCTCAGACCTTAGAGATAAATCTTGCAGAATATTTTGTTAGGGGTTTAGGCTATGTGAAATCTATTGAAGATATCGAAAAAGCAGTAGTTCAAACTTCCAACAATGTTCCGATTCGCATAAAAGATATTGCTGTAGTAAATATCGGACCAGCCACACGAAGAGGTGTGTTAGATAAATCTGGTGCTGAGGCTGTTGGTGGGGTAGTAGTTGCAAGGTATGGTGCTAATCCTTTAGATGTAATCAACAATGTCAAAAGTAAAATCAAAGAAATAGGCCCTGGTCTACCAACTAAAATATTAGCCGACGGAACAGTATCTCACGTAACCATTGTACCTTTTTATGATCGGACAGATCTTATTAACGAAACACTTGGCACACTTGAAGAAGCATTAGGATTAGAAATTTTAATAACGATTATTGTTGTTATTTTAATGTTACTCAATTTAAAGTCTTCGCTTTTGGTGGCTGGGTCGTTACCTATAGCGGTACTAATGTGTTTTATTGCAATGAGATACTTTGGTGTAGATGCCAATATTGTGGCTCTTTCAGGTATAGCTATTGCAGTCGGTACAATGGTAGATATGGGGATTGTGTTGACAGAAAGCATGGTCACTCATATGAAGGTTGCTCCACCTAAACAACCACTTTCAGTTACGATTTATAATGCAACTACAGAAGTCGCTTCTGCTGTCATTACTGCAGTGGCAACTACAGTGGTTAGCTTCTTGCCTGTATTTACTATGGTGGCTTCGGAAGGTAAATTATTCAGGCCGTTAGCATACACAAAAACCTTTGCTTTAGTAGCATCAATAGTTGTTGCTATTACCATCATACCTCCTTTGGCTATCCAGTTATTTGGATTAAAATCAAAGTCCAAAAGGATATCAATGGGCTATAATATGGCATTGGTTGCATTTAGTATATTTTTATTGACTGGTCAGTATTATTACTTAGGTATTTTCGGACTTGTTGTTGGGGTCACAGGTCTAATTAGCTATTGGTTAACTACTTTTAGAAATGGAAAATTCAAACCTAATTTTGAAATAGCCAGAAACATTGTTTATGCCTTATTGGTTGCTGGACTTTTGTCTAAAATTTGGATGCCACTTGGTGTCACCAAAACATTCCTAACTAACTTCCTTTTCGTTGGATCTATCTCAGGTATATTAATAGGGATTTTCTATGTAGTCATCCATTTCTATGAACACATTTTAAGATTTTTACTAAAAATAAAATTACTTTTTCTATTGTTTGTTGGTGGACTAGTTTTCCTTGGTTTTCAAATAGCAAAAAATACAGGGCAAGAATTTATGCCAGCCTTAGATGAAGGTTCGTTTTTATTGATGCCTACTGCTATGCCACACTCTGGAATGGAGATAAACATTGCTAATTTGAGAGCCTTAGATATGGCTGTATCGGCCATTCCAGAAGTAGAAACTGTAGTGGGTAAGGCAGGAAGAGTGGAGAGTGCCCTAGACCCAGCACCTATGTCTATGTACGAAAATATAATTTTGTATAAGACAGAGTATATGACCAACGACGATGGGCATCGTTTACGCTTTAGGCAAGATAAGGATAAAAAATATATTCTAGCAAACGGTGGTGTAATTGAATATAGTAAAGCTCTTTTGAGTGGATTAAAGGTTACTGATTTAGTTCAAGATGAGAAAGGGTCATACTTCCGTCAATGGAGAGAACACATACATTCTCCTGATGATATTTGGAATGAAATTGTGGCAGTAACGAATATCCCTGGAGTTACTTCAGCACCTAAATTGCAACCCATTGAAACTCGATTAGTAATGCTCCAAACTGGAATGAGAGCACCAATGGGTATCAAGGTAAAAGGCTCAGATTTAAAAACAATTGAAGCTTTTGGTCTGGAGTTAGAAAAACATTTGAAGTTGGTAGATGGAGTAAAAGCGCCAGCCGTTTTTGCAGAAAGAATTGTTGGCAAACCTTATATGCTTTTTGACATTGACCGTGATAAAATAAGTCGCTACGGGCTTTCAATATTTGATGTTCAAAAACAATTGCAAGCAACTGTTGGTGGTATGGTAATGACTTCTACTGTAGAAGGTAGAGAACGATACGGCATCCGTCTACGCTATCCTAGAGAGTTACGTGACAACCCAGCTAGTCTCAAAAATATTTTAGTCGCAGCACCTAATGGACTTCAAATTCCATTAGGGGATTTAGTTGATATAAAATACGAACAAGGTCCACAAGCCATTAAAAGTGAAGATGGTTTTTTAGTTGGCTATGTGCTCTTTGATAAAGAAGCAGGATTTGCAGAAGTGGAAGTGGTAAACAATGCACAAATTTATTTGCAAGATAAAATTGATAGTGGTGATTTGATTTTACCAGCAGCTATCAACTATAAATTTGCAGGCAATTATGAGCAACAAGTAAGAGCGAGTAAAAAATTATCGATTGTTATTCCAATTGCTCTAGCCCTTATATTTCTTATTCTTTATTTTCAGTTTAAATCTGTTACTACTTCATTAATGGTTTTCTCAGGTGTATTTGTTGCTTTTTCAGGGGGCTTCATAATGATCTGGCTTTATGGCCAAACTTGGTTTATGGACTTTGATATTTTAGGGACTAACATGAGAGACTTGTTTCAAATGAAATCCATTAACCTTAGTGTTGCAGTATGGGTAGGGTTTTTAGCACTTTTCGGAATTGCAACGGATGATGGGGTTTTAGTCGCAACATTCTTAAAAGAAAGGTTTAGAGTAAATAAACCTGCTACAGTTTCCGAAATAAGAGATGCCGTAGTAGAAGGTGGATTGCGTAGGGTAAAGCCAGCGATGATGACTACTGCTACGACTATTTTAGCTCTATTACCTGTACTTACATCCACAGGCCGTGGAGCCGATATTATGTTGCCTATGGCAATTCCATCCTTTGGTGGTATGACCTTACAGGTGATTACTATGTTCACCGTACCAGTACTTTATTCACTTTGGAAAGAGACAAGTCTTAAATTTTCTAAGAATGCAGAAACGATAAATGATGATAAATAAATATAAACTTCTATTCTTCTTCGGTGTATTATCGACATCAATGAGTGGGCAATCACTACTGAGTTTACTGAGCGATGCTTATAATAATAATCCAGAACTAAAATCTTTGCAACTTGAATATGAGGCTGCGTTACAAAAAGGACCACAAGTAAGTCAATTACCAGACCCAACGATAGGTCTAGGTGTTGCAATATTGCGACCAGAAACCAGACTTGGTGGGCAAGTATTAACTATTTCAGCAATACAAATGTTTCCTTGGTTCGGTACTTTAGAAGCCAAAGAAAATGTAATGCTTACTATGGCTAAATCAAAGTATGAACGAGTAGCAGCCGCAAGGTTAAATATTGATTATCAGATAAAATCTGCATATTACAATCTGTACTTATTGGAAGCCAAACAAAGTGTGATTCGTAAAAATATTCGAATTTTCGAGACCTTAGAAAAAGTAGCATTAGCTAAACTGGAGAGTGGGATGTCTATTGCTTCTGACGTGTTAATCATACGTATTAAATTAGAGGAGCTCAGTAAACAAATTGAAATTCTGGAAGAACAAAAACAAGGATTTAATGCAATAATCAATGATGCGTTAAATAATCCAACAGATACTAATATTCGTGTTGATACCAATCAACTTGCTATGGCAGTATTTACTTACGATTTAATGCAATACAAGCATAAAATTGAGTCTAATCATCCTTTAATAAAGCAGATCGATTGGAATATAGAAACTTCCAATAAAGAGCTTGAATTAAATACGCTTTCTGAAAAACCCACTTTTGGTTTAGGCTTGGACTATAGTTTAGTCATTAGTAGAACAGATGCCGATCCTATAAACAATGGAAGAGATATTCTGATCCCCAAAGTGATGGTTTCTCTGCCAATTTATCGAAAAAAGTACACTGCTAAGAGACAAGAAGAAAATTTAAAGCAACAAGCTTATGTATATCAAAAAGAACAATTGACTAATACTCTACTAAGTAATATCCAACAATATAAATCAGACTTCGAGAGTGCAAGGCTAATGTATGACTTGGCTCAAAAACAAATTGAAATATCAAATAGTGCTTATGATATTCTTCTTGCAGATTATAGTGGTAAGGGACGTAGGTTTGATGAGTTAATGAGACTACAAAGTGATATCAATCGATATGAAATAGAAATATTGAAGGCAATTGTACAAACCCATTTGGCTAAATTTAGAATTGAACGTTTAACAGATTATTAGATTATTGGATTTTTGGATGTGGGGATGTGGGGATGTGGGGAGTTTTGGATTATAAAATTTAAGGAATTATGATAAAGAATGAATTATTAGAAGTTACGTTTCAATTGGACTTGCATATTATTGAGTTTGCTGAAGTTTTGGAAAAAGAAAGAAAATATGTTATTGCTCGCCAGGTACTTAAGTCAATTACTTCAATAGGTGCTAACTCCAAAGAGGCCCAAGGTTCAGAAAGTAAAGCAGATTTTATACATAAATTGAAGATAGCATACAAGGAAGCTGGAGACATCTTACTGGCTTGAGTTATGTAAGCATTCCACAAACTATCCTAATCCATCGGTGGAAATGGAAGGTTTACTGGAGTCAAGTCGCAAACTTTTAGGAAAAATTATTTCAACCTCTAAAATAAGTAAATAATGAATAAAATAAAATTATATAGTGGTTATATTGCAGTGCTTGTTATCGGAGTTTTGCTTGGGTACTTAATCCATTCATTAAGCAATCCTCAGATGGATTCATCACTTAATCCTCAGATCGAGCAATCCGAAAATCAACAAATCTATACATGCTCAATGCACCCACAAATTCGTCAAAATGAACCTGGTGAATGTCCACTCTGTGGAATGGATCTAATCCCTGCAAATCAAACAAGTAGTTCTACTTCAATTGGATTTCAAATGACAACAGAAGCCATTAAATTGGCACACATTCAAACAACAATTATTGGCAACAGTGGAACAGCAGGAAGCTCTATCCTTAAACTCAATGGTAAAATTCAAGCAAACGAAACCAAGTCTGCAAGTTTGGTTTCACACATTCCTGGTAGAATTGAAAAACTTTTTGTCAGTTATACTGGTGAACAAGTGACTAAAGGACAGCAAATTGCATCAATTTATTCGCCCGAATTAATTACAGCACAAAAAGAATTATTGGAAGCTCAAAAAATTCAAGACATTAGTCCAGGTCTTTTAAATGCTGCTAAGAACAAGTTGAAGTATTGGAAGATATCTAGTCAAGTTGTAGAAGACATTTTACTTACAGGCACTATCCAAGAAACCTTTAGTATATATGCAGACTATTCAGGAATTGTAGATCAGAGAAGAGTTTCAGTAGGTGACTATTTAGCCATAGGTGAAGTGCTTTTTTCTGTGCAAAATTTAAATAACCTATGGGCTTTATTTGATGTTTATGAGAACGACTTGTCAAAGATTAAAGTAGGCAGTAGGGTTAGTTTTACAACTCCTTCTGCACCAAATAAAGTATTCAATGCTAATATATCCTTTGTTAATCCAGTCATAGACCCACAAACAAGAGTTGCAACAATAAGAGCAGAAGTTAAGAACTTGGGTGGAAAGTTAAAACCTGAGATGTTTATTAAAGGGGAACTAAACACTACTCAAAAATCGAGTAACCTCACTGTTCCTAAGACAGCAGTTCTATGGACAGGAAAACGTTCTGTTGTTTATGTCAAAATACCAGATGTAGAAATTCCTTCATTTGAATATAGGGAAATTGAAATTGGAGATGCCACACAATCTGGTTATGCGGTAATAAACGGATTAGAAGATGGAGAAGAAGTCGTAACCAATGGGGCATTTGTAATAGATGCTTCTGCTCAATTGAATAATCAGGCAAGTATGATGAATAAAAATGTAATGGTAAAAAATGCTATTCACTCAAGCCATCTACCAGACTTTACCACCACCACACCTAAATTATTTAAAGAACAACTCACCACTTTAGCTAACATCTATTTTCCAATAAAGGATGCATTAATTGAAAGTGATGGGCAAAAGGCAGCAAATGCTACTAAAGATTTTTTAAGCACCTTACAAAATGTAGATATGGCATTAGTCAAAGGAGAGGCACATATATATTGGATGGACCAATTAAAAGCAATTCAAATACATGGTAAGAAAATATTAGACATAGAAGAATTAGAGGACAAACGTAAACAATTCGATTTTCTATCACAAGCATTAATTAACTCTTTAAAAGTATTTGGTGTTGCCAATGAAACATTTTTTGTTCAGCATTGCCCTATGGCCAATGATAATAATGGAGCTGATTGGTTAAGTAAACAAGAAAAAATTCTCAATCCTTACTTCGGAAAAAAAATGCTTAGCTGTGGAACTGTGCATGATACTTTAGATAAAAGTTTTAAAAATCCACCTATGCAAGATCAACCTAACGCACAAATTGAATTACATAACCATTAGAATGGGAAATAACCATTGATGAATATACTAAAAAACATACAATGAAACGCCAAAGTGTAATATTTTTGATTCTAGTATTTTTTCTATGTTTCTCCTGTCAAGAATCTTCTAACAAAAAAGGTTTAGCAGTAAATATTTTAGAAGAAATAGTATCTCCTTGTAAAGAAGGAGGTGAACCCAATCTCTTCGTTTCAGAAAATGGACAAGTTTATCTATCTTGGGTAGAATATATGAACGATACCACCGATGCTTTGCTTTTTTCAAAACTTGAAAATGGAAAATGGTCATCTCCGAACACTATCGCTTCTGGCACAGATTGGTTTGTTAATTGGGCAGATTTTCCTTCTATTGTGGCTTATGAAGATGATGGAAATTCTTTAGCAGCACATTGGTTGCAAAAGAGTGACCAAGGCACTTATAATTATGATGTTCGGATTTCACAATCATTAGATGGAGGTAAAACTTGGAACCCAACATTTATACCACACCGAGATAGTATTTCAGCAGAGCATGGTTTTGTAAGTATGTTGCCTATTTCTTCAAACAAAGTATTTGCAACTTGGCTCGATGGGCGAAATGCAAAAGGCGAAGGCCACGATGCAGGAGTTCATGAGCATCATGGAGCGATGTCCCTGCGGACTGCTATTTTTGATAAAAATGGTAATCTCACAGAGGAAGCAGAACTTGATAACCGAATATGCGATTGCTGTCAAACAACTGCAGCTATAACTGATGAAGGTATCATTGTAGCTTACCGGGACCGCTCAGAAGATGAGATTCGTGACATTTCCATTGTTCGAAAAGTGGATGGAAAGTGGACACTTCCAAAATCAATTTCAAACGACAATTGGCTTATTTTAGGTTGCCCTGTAAATGGACCAGCGATAGCAGCTTATGGTAAAAATGTAGCATTAGCATGGTTCACAATGAGTGATGAAAATCCAAAAGTGAAAGTTGCCTTTTCAAAAGATAATGGTGCAAATTTTAGTGCTCCTATTCAGATAGATGATGGCAATCCAATTGGACGTGTAGATGTTGTAATGATTACCAAAGAAGAAGCTCTTGTCACTTGGTTGGAGAAAAATGAGAACGACGCAGAAATAAAAATGATTTGTGTAAACAAAGATAGGAAAGAAGGAGAAAGTATTACCATAGCACATTCGAAATCATCTCGTCAAAGTGGCTTCCCAAGAATGGTCAAAACCGGAAGTCAAATAATTTTTGCTTGGACTCATATTGATAGTTTAACCACAATAAAAACAGGCATCTTGACTTTGAAGTAATATAAGAACAGAAATACCCCTTATCGAATCACTAATTAGGGCGGTTGTTTCATTTGTTTTTTGGACATTAACAGGCTTATACTTGTATTTATTTACATCAATTTGAAACAATGGATCGAACATCAAAAACATCTATAGATTTCACAATTGGGCTATTTGTTTTAATTTCATTTATTCATTAAACATTAACTATCTTTGTATTGTGCAGTTAAGAAACAAAATAATAAGTCACTTTTTATTAGCCATCTACCTACTGGTAGTATTGCATGATAGTGTTAATCATTCACATACCAATGAATTAAAAGACGCTAACCTATCAACAAACACACATCAACATGATACCTATACAGATATTCACCATGAACACAAATTTCATGTAGGGGTATTTCATCTTCTAGGGCATTTATTTGAAGATTTAAATCATCTAAATGACCTTGCAGACGATCATATAGTTGACTTTCAAAAATCATCTACTAAAAAGATTGTTAATCAGAATCCAACAACTGATTTCTTTATCGGTGGCTATAATATCATTGTGTTCAACGAAGATGTTGAAAATTTAACCAACCCACCGCCATATTTTCTATTTCTACTACATCAGTTAACACAGCCCAATACTTCTTTAAGAGCACCTCCTGCTCTGGTTTAATATTAATCAATGATGGACAATATTTACGTCCTTATCAATCAATTTTAATTTTTAAACACTAGAATTATTCATTATGAATTATATTTTTTTCTCTGCCATTACATTGGCAGGGCTACTTCTATTTGCCGTAGGTTGTGGTCACGAACATGGCGAAGATACACATAGCCATGGCGATGAAACCCATGCTACTCATGGACCTGAATTAAAACCACTTTCATTTACTATTTGGTCAAAGAAGTCTGAGTTATTTGTTGAATTTCCACCTTTAGTTGTAGGTAAGAAGAGCCGATTTGCTGCTCACTTTACGGACATGAAAAACTTTAAGGCGATTCAAGAAGGAAAAGTTATTGTCCGGTTGTGGGATGGCAATCAAAAAATGGCTGAAAACGGAGTTGCTAAACCATCATCACCTGGTATTTTTCAACCAATATTATCACCAGAAAAAGCAGGTAATTATAGTTTAGAATTTATTCTTTTAACAGATAAACTGAGCGATACAATTGTCATTCCGAACATAACAGTCTATCCAGATGTCGTAAATGCAATCGCAGCCGTACCTTATGAACCAGAAGGAGATGAAGTTTCTTTTTCAAAAGAACAATCTTGGAAAATTGATTTTGCAATTGAACAAGTAAAGCGTCAGCCAATAAGTGAAGTTATTCACACTTCTGGAGAATTTCAACCTGTAAAAGGTGACGAAAAAATCATCGCCGCTAAAAGCAGTGGTATTGTTTTTTTCAAAAGTAAAAAACTACAAGAAGGAAGGGAGGTTCAAGCAGGAGACCAATTATTTATCATAAGTAGCAAAGGTTTGATGCAATCTAATATGGAAGAAAAATATCAGGTTGCTAAGGCTCGAATTGACAATGCGAAGGCAGATTTTAATCGAGCGGATGTATTGCTAAAAGATCAAATAATCGGACAAAAAGAATACGAACGTAGGAAGATGGATTATTCCATAGCAGATGCAGAGTTTCAAACATTGACAAGTAGCTACAATACTGGTGGACAATCGGTAGCCGCATCTATGTCAGGTATCATAAAAAATGTGTTGGTGAGTGATGGCCAATTTGTTTCTGAAGGTACTCCGTTGG
Organism: Saprospiraceae bacterium; assembly: GCA_037968395.1. Classification (GTDB taxonomy): domain Bacteria; phylum Bacteroidota; class Bacteroidia; order Chitinophagales; family Saprospiraceae; genus JADKBO01. The sequence continues at coordinate 18,766 of JBBKVK010000174.1, forward strand.
TTGAAATTACCAATAATCGTCGATTGTTATTGCAGGCTGAAGTGTCTCAAATCCATTTGCCAAAATTACGTTTAATCAAGTCTGCAAATTTTAAAACATCATACCAAAAAGATGTTCAGTCCATTGACAATTATAACGGACGTATGGTATCTTATGGTCAGTTAATGAAAGATGGCAGTAGTTTTATTCCTGTGCTGTTCGAACTAGACAATTTGCATGATTTAATTCCTGGTTCTTTTGTAGAGTTGTTCTTATTGACCAATCCTTTATTAAAGGAATTAGTCATCTCAAAGTCTGCATTGATGCAAGATTATAGTATGAATTACGTATATGTCCAAACTGGAGGTGAAAGTTTCGAAAAACGAGAAGTAAAACTTGGAATTGATGATGGCGTTAATGTCCAGATTATTTCGGGAGTTTCTGAAGGAGAATGGGTGGTAACTAAAGGTGCTTATCAAATCAAAATGGCATCGATGTCTTCAACCATTCCTGCTCATGGGCATGAACATTAATAACGAACTTAAATCTTTTACAATGATAAGACGACAATTTAAAATAGAAATATTGTTGTTACTGGGATTGGTTTGTACAGTAACAGCGATAATTAATGGGCAAAGCAAATCAATTAATTTAACCGATGCTTTAAGTATTGCTCGCAGTAATTATGCAGGACTGGATCGAGATAGATTAGTTGTCCTACAGCAAAATAAACTTGCAGATACGAGACTCCCTTTTCAACCCACTCAACTATATCTATCTGGAGAGGAAATAGGTGCCAACAATCAAACAGGAATTCACTCTTTTAATGTCCAGCAGAATTTCTACTTACCAAAAGCATCTAAGGTTCAACAAGCTTATTACAAGCAAGGTGCTGAAGTAGCAGAAAAACAAATGGCTTTGACAGACCATGAGTTAAAACGTAATGTGGAACAAGCATATTACCAATTACTTTATGCTAAACAACATCAAGAGCTGGTTGTAGAAAATTTAACTTTGTATAACAATTTTTTGTCGGTTACCACAGCTAAATTGGAAAGCGGTGAAACGGGAAGAATACCACAACTGGCTGCAAGATCTCACTTGGGACAAGCCAAATTGGATCTAGAATATGCAATTGAAAAGTATCAAATAGCACTGACTTTATTTAATCAATGGTTACAGTCAGACATTTCTTATACTGCAGAGGGCGAGCTTCCAACTGTTTCTATTCCATTGCTGGATTCAACAATGCAGTATAATCCACACCTGCAAAGTATAGAAGCACAGCGAGAGTTAGCAAGTGCTAAGATTGAAACTGAAAAGGTACAATTACTCCCGCAAATTAATACTGGATTTAAACTACAAACCGCTTTAGGTAACTTCCCTCTATTTGGCTACCAAATTGGTGTTAATATTCCGCTTTTCAAAAAAGCATATCATGGTCGAATAGAAGCGGCAGAAATAGGTGTTAAAGTGCAAGAAGCTGCTTTAGAAACAAAAAGACATGAGTTGCATCAAGCTATTAGTGTACTGGAATATCGTCTAAAACAACAGAGAAAAATTTTGGAGTACTTGCTACAAGATTTGACCCCAATAGTCAACGAGCAAAGTGAAGCCAATTTAATTGCATATCGAGAAGGAGAGCTTAGTTATCTGGAATACTTGGATGGCTTAGAGCAAGAGGTAAAAGTTAAACAACATTATTTAATAACCTTGTACACATTCCACAATTTACGAGTAGAGTTAAATTATTGGTTAGGTAGATAACCATTGGGATTTGTATTCATAAATAAAAAAAATGCTTAATAAAATTATAGAGTTTTCCTTGGGAAATCGACTCATTGTCTTGGCAGTCTTTGCTATGATAATGATAACGGGTGGATATATTGCTACCGAAATGGACGTAGATGTATTCCCTGATCTGACAGCTCCTACTGTAACAGTGCTTACAGAAGCTCATGGTATGGCTACAGAAGAAGTGGAACGGTTAGTGAGCTTTCCGCTTGAGTCTGCTTTAAACGGTGCACCAAATATCCGTCGTATTCGTTCTTCCTCTGCAATGGGTATATCCATTGTCTGGGCAGAGTTTGAATGGGGAACCGATATTTACAAGGCCCGCCAAATCGTAGCAGAAAAACTCGCGACTGTTGAAAGTAAATTACCAGAAGGAGTTGAGAATCCTACACTTGCACCTATTTCATCTATCATGGGAGAAATTATGTTGCTGAGTTTAACCTCTGACAGTATGGCTCCAATGGACTTACGAACTATTGCAGATTGGAATGTTCGGCCACAATTGTTGGCCGTAAATGGAGTGGCACAAGTAATTGTAATAGGTGGCGGGTACAAACAGTATGAAGTTGCTGTCTCTCCCGAAAAAATGAAATACTTCAATGTTTCTTTAACGGAATTAGAACAAGCAGCATCCGCTTCCACCAAAAATGGATCGGGAGGTTTTATCAATCAATATGGCAATCAGTACATCATTCAAGGTGAAGGTAGAACCAATTCTGTTGAAAAAATAGGCCAAGCTTTGATCAAAATGCAAGGTTCAAAACCTATCAAGATTGAAGATGTTGCAGAGGTCCACATTACTACTGCTCCTAAAATAGGAGATGCTTCGGTTGCAGGAAAATCCTCCGTTATTATGACTTTGATGAAGCAGCCGAATGCAAACACATTAAAGTTAACGGATCGTATTGATAAAACGATGGAGAGTGTTCAAAAGCAACTGCCCAATAACGTAGTAATGAATACCCACATTTTCAGACAATCTAATTTCATTCAAGCTTCTATTGACAATTTACAAAAGACACTTTTAGAAGGAGCATTTTTTGTTAGTATTGTCCTTTTTCTTTTCCTACTCAATTGGCGGACTACAGTTATTTCATTGATAGCTATTCCTGTCTCGCTTTTAGTCACCATTATTGTTCTTAAGCTCTTTGGATATACCATTAATACGATGAGTTTAGGCGGAATGGCAATTGCTATTGGTGCTTTAGTAGATGATGCAATTATTGATGTAGAAAATATTTTTAAACGGCTACGAGAGAATGTAGGCAAGCCAGTTGATGAACGACAAGCTGCTTTGAAAATCATTTTTGACGCATCCAGTGAAATCAGAAATTCTATTTTGATTGCTACACTCATTATCATTACTGCATTTATTCCCCTCTTTTTCCTTAGTGGTATGGAAGGTCGATTATTGCAACCTTTGGGTGTCTCTTTCATTGTTGCCATTTTCACCTCTTTATTTGTAGCTGTTACTCTGACTCCTGTATTGAGTAGTTATTTACTCACAAACGAGCAACGATTACTGCGCCAAGCTAAAGGAAGTTGGGTAGAAAGAATGGTCGCATCTACATATCGAAATTCATTGGAGTTTATTTTAAGAGTTCCTCGTTTAGTCATATTGTCTGCTGTCATTTTATTTGCAGTTTCAATATTTTTAATAACAGGTTTAGGGCGTAGTTTCTTACCTGAATTCAATGAAGGATCATTAGTTATTAGTGTGGTAACCCCTCCAGGCACATCCCTAGATGAATCTAATAAAGCAGGTGCTTTGGTAGAAGAATTTTTATTAGAAATGCCAGAGATTGCTATCACTTCTCGACGGACTGGCCGGGCTGAAATGGACGAACATGCTCAAGGAGTAAATGCCTCAGAAATAGATGTTCCATTTAACTTAGTTGACAGAAGTGAAGAAGCCTTTTTGGAGGAGGTCAGAACCAAATTGTCTGTAGTTCCTGGCGTAAGCATTACAATTGGACAACCCATTGCTCACCGTATTGACCATATGCTTTCAGGCACGAGAGCAAATATTGCAATAAAAATATTTGGACCAGACTTAAATAAGCTGTTCTCTACAGGTAACAAAATCAAACGTGAAATTGAAAATATTCCTGGTTTGGTTGATTTAAATGTAGAACAGCAAATTGAAGTCCCTCAGATCCGAATACTACCTAATAGAATTATGCTCGCTAAATATGGTGTCAGATTAGGGGATTTTATGGACCATATTGATGTCGCTTTTGCAGGTGAAAGAGTTGGGCAAGTTTTTGAAGGCCAGCGAAGTTTTGATTTGGTGGTAAGGTACAATGAGCAGAATAGAAATACGGCGGATGCTATTAGAAACAGTTTGATTGATTCGTATGATGGTAAAAATATCCCCTTGCATTACGTCGCTACAGTTGATGTGACGGGCAATCCAAATTCTGTGAATCGGGAAAACGTACAACGGAAAATTGTTGTGTCAGCTAACGTTGCAGGCCGTGATTTGAGAAGTGTCGTCAATGATATTCGAGATGGCGTAGATGAAAATATCATATTGCCTGAAGGCTATCGAATAGAATATGGAGGCCAGTTTGAAAGTGAAGAAAGAGCTACTCGGATGTTGTTAATCACTTCTATAGGAGCGATATTATTGATATTTATTTTGCTATATATGGAATTTAATGACCTTAAATTAGCTGGAATTGTTCTTATCAATTTACCTTTAGCATTGATCGGTGGTGTATTCATAGTTTACTTTACGTCAGGTATAATTTCTATTGCTTCTACCATTGGATTTATTAGTTTGTTTGGGGTTGCTGCTCGTAATGGTATTTTGTTAGTTAGTCGTTATCAGGTACTTCAGAATGAAGGTCATAATCTTCGTGACACAATTATAGAAGGCTCTCTCGACCGTCTGAATCCAATTTTGATGACAGCCCTGACGACAGGATTAGCATTAATTCCTTTGGCATTTGCAGGTGGACAAGCAGGTAATGAAATACAAAGCCCTATGGCAATTGTGATTTTAGGTGGTTTGATAAGTTCTACTTTTTTAAATCTGGCAGTTATTCCTGCTATATTCAAATTGAGGAGATAAATTAAACTTTAGTAATGATTTTTGCCGGTGAAAATGGCTATTACAATTAAATGATACCAATAAGGAATAAGAATGAAAATTTAAATTACCAATCACAAATAAAATTTATTTAGAATGAAACATACGTATCAAATAACAGGAATGACTTGCAGTGGCTGCAGCAGCCATGTTCAAAATACATTACCCAAGCCAAGCAAACCTTCACCACCAAAGTAACCATCAAAGCCAATCTCGCAGCTCCCAACATTGACAAAATCAGCCTGTAGCAAATCAGGAATCGATTTTTGTCTAACATCTAAACTAATAAACAACAACAAGCCTCTCCAGACAAAAAATTGCCTTAGAGTATTATGCTTTTTTGGTCCTTTTGTAGCGACAAATAGGACATGTGTGATATATTACTGCAGAATGCTAATAATCTCGGCAGCTAGAAAGCTTTGCTTGTCCCAAAACCCTAAAGGGAGGCAAAGCTGACGAGGATAAAACAGTTAAATCATTTATGTTTGATCCATAGGAAGGATTTATACTAGTGCCAAATTATAATAAGTAGTTAGATAACGGTAATAATAACAACTAATAAAAGTCTGAAATTACCATTCCTGAATAAAGCGAAACTATTTTTATTGTAAAATTGTTGTACCTTTATGGTACACATAAGCATTATAACATGTTAGTAATAAGTAGTAGAGAATTTAGGCAAAATCAAAGATTGTACTTTGATAAAGCGGACAAAGGAGAACAGATCATTGTTCAACGAGGTAAGGATAAATCATATGCTTTAACTCCAATTGGAGAAGCGGATATTTACTTTAATGAACAGATGGTTAGGCGGATAAAGGATAGTGCTAAACAAGCAAGAAACGGAGAATACATCGAAATATCTTCATCAGAGGAAATCAAAGAGCTCCTTGGCCTATGATGTATAGATTAAAATTCACTCCAGATGCTCTAAAAGATATACAACGTCATAAGAAATCTGGAGATAAAAAGCTACTACAAAAGATACAGATATTACTGTAAGAACTTAGGATACATCCTAAAACTGGAACTGGGCAACCAGAACAACTAAAGCATGATTTGGAAGGTTATTATTTGAGAAGGATTAATAGAAAACATCGATTGGTTTATGAGATTCAAGATGAAATTATCACGGTTGTGATTTTGACTGCTTACGCTCATTATGGAGACAAATAATACCCAGCTATTTTGACCTGTCTCGTTATCTCTCTCGAGACAAGTGCAACTTAAAATCGATATTAGTAAACCTGCAAAAAACCAAAATAATCCAAAAAATAAATGTTAATTAGATTGAAGCTCACTGTAGGTCGATAATACTCATCAGCAATAGATTCAAGATGCCGCGTAATGGCGTTTGTCAACCACACATTACCCAAGCCAAACAAACCTTCTTAACCAAAGTAACCCATCAAAACCAATCTCGAAGCTCCCAACATTGA
>JBBKVK010000175.1:0-6176 GCA_037968395.1 Saprospiraceae bacterium
ATATTTACCTTATTGAGTTGTTTATTTTCAAGCTTATTGTTTGGTCAAATGACTGGATCATTAGTTTTTTCATATGAAGTTGATAATTCAATGTCACCTATGTCGTTAATCAGTGTTTATGTTAGTTCTCCTACAGGAACGCCTCAAACGCTAACTAGTTATGGTGTTAAATTCTATTTTGATGATGTTGAAACTACTTATACTGGAAGTGCAAATAATGATTATTCAGGTCTAATTGGTTTAGGATTTTCAATAGGTTCTCTTACTACTGTTAGTGAAAGTGTAGCGGCAAATCCTTTAGTACCTACAATTCATTCCAAAGTTGTGGAAATAGCACCATTAGATGAAAATGGTACAGGTGCAATAATATCGAGTACTACACCTATCTTTTTAATGTCTATTAAGTTTGATAATTCTGTGGGCACCCCAATTGGAGGAGATTCTTATGCTGGTGCATCTGGAAGTTTGAATGGGCCTGTCACAGACCCCTCAATAGTTTATACGGATGAAAATTTTGAATCTTTTTACATGAACATCTCAGGTAATAGAGCTAAGGCACTCCCAATAAAACTTAACTCTTTTACAGCAGTTAAATTTGAAGAAAATTCAGGTAAACTGGATTGGTCTAGTTCTTCAGAAATCAATGGATCTCACTTTGAAATTGAAAGATCTACAGATAACAGTTCTTGGGAAAAGATTGGAGTAGTAAAGGCCGTAGGTGAAAGCACAAAACGTATTGATTATGAATATGTAGACAGAAATGTTGGAGCATTAAGATCAAACACTACGTTTTATTACAGATTAAAGATGGTGGATAATGATAACAGCTTTGAATACTCTGCAGTAAGATCTATTACATTCTTTGCAGTAGGTGTAGCTATAAATGTATTCCCTAATCCAACGACTGATAGAGTTTCTATTAATATGTCTACTGAATCTTCTTTTATAGATGAAGATGCTACTGCGATATTTAGGGCAACGGATGGTAAAATTTTGTTAAAAAATAAAATTTCTCATAATGGAATTACCGAAATTGATATGAATGATGTACCTTCGGGGCTGATTCTATTACAGATAGAGTTTAATAATAAGATATATACTGAAAAAATAATAAAGATAGATTAAGCTTTTAGTAGCTCATTTTATCAAAGAAACCTGGTTTTTGTTTATCATTGGCGAGAATCTCTTCGGAGAATCTCGCCATATTTTTTTAGTACAAGTTCTTAATCCGACTGCATTAAGTAAAGTTCTATTATCTTTTCTATTAAACTTTTAAATCACTTCTATAACTAACTGGCAGAAATCAAAACTATTTGTTTTAATAATAGTTCTAACTGCCTAAATGTATAAAATCATATAAATGGAATTATTAGAAAAGTATAAATGGAGGTATGCTACCAAAGCGATGACTGGAAAAACCATACCACAAGATAAATTTGATAAAATTATCGAAGCTATTTCACTAGCACCTACTTCAAGCGGACTTCAGCCTTTTGAAGTTATAGTTATTAAAAATAAAGAGTTAAAAGAAAAGATAAGACCCATCGCCTGGAATCAATCTGTAATCACAGATTGTTCGCATTTACTTGTATTTGCAGCATGGGATACATACACTGAGGCTCGGATTAATAAAATGTTTGACCTAGTCAATGAAAAAAGGGGAATAAAAAATGAAGGATGGGAGAATTACAGAAAAATGCTATTAAGTAGCTACCCTCAAAAAGATGCAGAAGTAAACTTTAATCATGCAGCTAGACAAGCATATATTGCATTTGCAAATGCCATTACAGCAGCAGCATTTGTTGGCGTAGATAGTACACCAATGGAAGGCTTTGATGCCAAGGCATTGGATGAGATGCTTGGTCTTAAAGCTAAAGGGCTGAGGAGTTGTGTACTATTACCTTTGGGATACAGAGATGAAAGTAAGGATTGGTTGGTTAACCTAACAAAAGTAAGGAAAAGCAAAGATGATCTAGTGACTGTTATTGAATAATGACTTATCTTTAAGTAAAGGAAAATCTTAATTATGGCTGAGCCTCTAAAGAATATGTATAATCAAAAGTTTTTTGATAATTTTTTAGAGGCTTTGTCATGTTTAATACCCAAACTAGATCAAAAATTATTTTTAGAACGTATTTATGAGCAGGATTGGGAGCAAAAAGAACTTAAGCAGAGAATTCGGCACATAGCTACCACATTAAGGACTTTTTTACCACAACCTTACGAAGAGGCTATTGCTATACTCTTAAAGCTAAATGCCGATTTAATGCGTAGCCATGAAGGCATGTCATTTGAATATATCTTTATCCCAGATTTTATCGAGCAATATGGATTAGATGACCTACCTACATCTTTGCATGCAATGGAAGAAGTAACTCAATTCACAAGTTGTGAATATGCTATAAGACCTTATTTAATAAAATATCCGACTGAGGTTATGGATCAGATGCAGACATGGTCCAAGCACGAGCATCCCAATGTACGTCGGTTTTCTTCCGAAGGATGTAGACCAAGACTGCCATGGGCTATGGCAATCCCAAAGCTTAAAAAAGATCCATCTAAGATCATTCCAATACTTGAAAACTTAATGAATGACCCATCCGAATTTGTACGTAAAAGTGTTGCCAATAATTTAAATGATATATCTAAGGATCATCCAAATCTGATAAAGCAGTTTCTATCAAAATGGATGGGTACATCAGAATTTGTAGATAAGATCTTAAAGCATGGCTGTAGAACGATGCTGAAAGAAGGGGATCGAGAAGTAATGGATCTATTTGGATTAATAAACTCTCCACATATAACTATGGAAAGCATTAAAATTGTAAACCCAAAAGTTGAGTTCGGAGACTATCTGCACTTTGAATTTCAATTAGTAAACATTGATAGTAAACCCATGAAGGTCAGGTTAGAATACGCTATTTACTACCAAAAGGCAAATGGCACCTTGTCTAAAAAGGTCTATAAAATAAGTGAAAAGAACTATGAACCTCATTCTAAGACGATCATCCATAGAAGACAGCCATTTAAACCAATTACCACACGAAAATTTCATCCAGGATTGCACCAACTTTCGATTATAATAAATGGTATAGAGTATTCTAAGAACGACTTCCATTTAGTTATCTAAAAGAGGAGCTACTCTTACATTTTCAAAAATGTATTATTAATTAAGGTAACATCTGTTTCTTTGTCAATTAGACTTATGTAATAGACACCGACAGCTAATTTACTAAGATTTATAATTTCAAAGTTCTGATTGAATGCTACAGGATTTTCATAAACAATTTGCCCCAAGTTGTTAAATATCAATACAGTAACATTCGCTTTGTTTTTATTGTAGTGTATTGTAATGTTTTCAGTAACTATTGTAGGAAAAATTTTGTGACTTATAAAGAGATCCACGCCATCACAGTTCTCATCTATGCCATTATCAGCGATGTCTTCTGCGTCAGGATTGCTTTGGTCATCATTGTCATTACAGTCAGTATTGTCAGTTACAAATCCAGTTGGTGGGAAAGTAATACAAGTATCAATTATGGTTTTTAGATCCCCAAAACCATCGTTGTCATTGTCAAAATAGTATCTATTAAGCGGCAAGCCATCATCTATAACACCATTACAGTCATTATCAATCCCATCGCATATTTCTACTATATTAGGATGAATATTTAGATCTAAATCATTGCAATCTTTATCATTGGCTACATACCCAGCTGGCGGGAATAAGATACACGTATCTATTGTAATAGAAATATCACCAAATCCATCTTTGTCTGCATCAAAATAATATCTATTCTTTGGGAGGCCATCATCGATTAGCCCATTACAATCATTATCAATACCGTCGCATATTTCTGCACTACTTGGAGCAATAGAACCGTCTGTATCTACACAGTCAGTTGAATTTATCACATACCCAGCAGGAGGGTTTGACATACATGTGTCTATCGGTGACATTAGATCACCAAATCCATCATTATCTACATCTCGATAGTAAGTAAAAATAGGGAGACCATCGTCAATTAACTCATTGCAATCCATATCTAATCCATTGCAAGTTTCTGCTGCTCCAGGATAGATGTTTGGATTTGTGTCATCACAATCCTCAAATGAAAGAAATCCATCTGCATCGTTGTCTTTATAGAAATAGGGAGTAGCAAAATTAAAGGCTTCGTTTCCTATTTTTATTCCTATTAATCGCCCTGGAACATCGTCACATGGAGGGTGAATTCCTCCCCATATTCTAGAAAGACTGCATTGATCAGATGCATCGTAATATTTGGCCCATTGCAATACAACATCCTCACTTGGACCTTCCTCAAATACAAGAAATTCATTTTTAGTAGCCACAAATTCTCCCATGCCTCCAGGGAAATATGGATCACCAGTCAATGAAGTTAGAATCTCAGCAGCTGCCCTAGAAAAAGTAGAGTGTCCTGAGACAAATCCTGCAAATGGAGGAGTTACAAAAGTAGGCCTTTGATAAGGCCACCAATTTTTAGCTCTAATCCAACCTACTCCAGCTTCATCTACTAATGGATCAGCAATGAAATCTGGTCCTCGCCAAGCTTTTATTTTTATTTCTCCAACATATTCATCACTTTCTCCTGCTAATGAATCACCAGAATAAATTAGTTCAATATAACCAGGAATTAGTGGAAAGCCTTGAGCGTTATATGAAGGCAAATTGGAGTCGCTGCTTTGACCAGCTTCTGCCATAGCTCTAATAGCTGATACTGGCCGTATGTAGTCATAAAAACCTTTTAAGCCCCATACAGTTACAGCTACATCATGCATTGCACCACCTAATAGTAAATAGGACTTGACGTCCCACTCTAGATTGCTCATTAATGGTCCTATACCTTTATATCTTTTTTCTAAACTGGGTTGATCTGATACATAATTTAATAAAGTAAACCAATGTCCTGGAGGTGTTTCAGAATCTGGACCATCAGCCCAAAATTCTGCTAGTACTCTCCCATAATCTCCTCTTTTGACTATTTGAGGAGTATAAGGTTGGCCCGTCTTTGGGTTAACTGTGTACCCAATCGATGGATCTCCTCCTTCAATCAAATTGTAAAATGACTGAAGGCCTACATAATCATCCGGATAAGAGATGATATTACCAATACTTGCTGGAGAAATATCTACACTTGTGGGATCATCTTGATCTAAATGTGATGACCATACAGACACCAAAGAGTTTCCCCATAAATAATTATTATTAACTATAGGATCTGTAGTTGACGTTATTTGTGGTGGAATACCTGGATCATGATAAATATAATAATTAAAATTGTCTCTGTTTTCAATCCTTAAGTCTTCTTCTTTAAGTGAAAATGGTGTTACCGCTCCCCATTCAGGTCCAAGAAATGATGGAATTTCTCCTGGAATTTCGTTTCCACTTTGATCTATAAACACTTTGAAAGCTAATGGTTGCCAACGGTTTTTATCAACAATAGTTGGATTGCCTTCACCAGCTATTACTAAAGGTGGATTAATGGGTTTATAGACTTTATTATTGTACCCACCATTTTCATTTGCTCCATCTGTAATACCAAATTTGACCAATTCATTTGCGATGTAATTTCCAAGATATGCAGGATTGCCACTCAAATAGTTAATACTAGTTTCAGATATGTTAAATCCTAAATTTGACATTGTTGTATTATATAATTCATAGAGCTCTGTTCTATTTGGAGAGTTTTTAAATCTTTGTATCAATAATCGATACATCGCAAAACTAATCGCTTCCTTTACGGACTCATCTTTAGGTTTTGTGGAAATAAAGTCATTTAATTGAAAGGTATAACCTCCAACTGTATTGCCCATACAAAAAGGCTCGGCTTCATCATCGTAAATAGCCCAGATATCATACATTGCCACAGAAGTATGAAATAGGTTTCTAGCATGAACTGTAGGCCTGGCAAAGTCTTTTCGGATGGAAGTTAGTAAGACTTCATTCCATTCTCTAGCAATACTATGCTGAGCAGAACAGACATTTTGCATCAGAATAATGGCAGCAGTTAAATATAATAATCTCAAAATAAATCTCATTGATATTCTCTTTAGATACTTAAAGCTATATGATATATTGGAAGACCAATAAATTATATAGGATAATAGTACAAATTTAAGAAATATTTATTTCTTATATGTGTATTATATTATTA
>JBBKVK010000176.1:0-17079 GCA_037968395.1 Saprospiraceae bacterium
ATTTATTATTGCTTTTTCATTTCTAATTATTACTTCTTGTAAAAACGAAAATGAATCAAATCTGATCATCAAAGCAGAAAAAACATTAGAAGCAACTCCAAATGAAGAAAATGCTAAAGCTTTAGTAAAAGCCATAATCGATGAATATGAAAAAGTTAAAGATCAGCCTGCAAAAATAGCCTTACTTAAAAAAGGATTGGAAGTAGCCAACAAGTTTGACTTAAAACAAGAAAGTTCAAGTTTTAAACTAGGCATTATTACAGAGGATCCAGAATCTGAGGATTCAGGAAATATTTTGTTGGAAATGGCTAAAGACCTGAAATCTAGAAATAAAGTAGAGGTGGCAGACATTATGTTTAAAGGTATTGCGACAAATTATGAGTCATTAGAGTCTAAGGCAGAGGCTGAAATGACTGATCCTACAATTAACCCTGATACTTTAATATTTAAATTAAGCCAAACTATCTTTCCGAAAGACGATCCTTCAAATATTAATAAGGTAGCAGCCCACCAGTATGTGGATATTTGCGAGGCTTATGCACTGTCTAATCCAAAATCTGAAGCTTCAGTCGAATATTTATTTAAAGGAATCCAAATGTCTAGATCATTAAATTCTTTTAAAAAATCATTGTCTTTGTGTGACATGATATTAAAAAAATATCCAGATAATAAGAAAGCTGCTTCTGCACTCTTTGTAAAGGGGTTTATAATGGAAAATAATTATAAACAACTGGAAGAAGCCAAAAAACTCTATCTCGAATTTCTTGAAAAATACCCAAAGGATGAATTGGCTGACGATGTAGCTACTTTACTTAATAACTTAGGCAAATCAGATGAAGAATTATTCAAATCTATTAGGAAATAGTTTATGGGTATTTGCGAGGAAGAGGTATTTAAAAATGTTTACCTTGAATGGTGCAAACCATTGCAAAAGTATGTAATAAGCAAGGGTTTAAACCTCCGACCCTCAAATAATGTATGACGATTTTAAAGCTAAGATTGCTGAGTTACCTCAAAAAAACCAATAACAAAAACGCATCATCACAAATAAAAAAATACCTATTGTTACTATTTGCTGCTTCGATATTAGCAGCGATAGCTTATTTTTTATATCGTATGTCCCTTCTTTTCAAAAATTTGAAACACCTATTGGGATTATGGACAGTATCCAGTTTGCTGATAATACTAAGATTATATTAGGGCCAGCATCCTCTATAGAGTTTAACCCTACAACTATTAATACCGAAAGAAATTTTAATTTATCTGGTCAGGCATATATTATTGTCCCTACTAAAGGACCATTAAGTATTACAACTTCCTTTGGGAAAGTAGAAGTTACGGGTACAGAGTTTGAAATAAATGATTATGCACAAAATGAATCGACTGTGTTTTGCTACGAAGGGTCAGTAAATGTATTTTCTAAAAATATTACAAAATTTAGATCTCTCAAAGAGAATGAAGGTGTAAAAATTGCAGATGGTCAATTATCTGATTATAGATCTCCAAGTACTTCTAATCCGGAATGGATCAAAAATAGTATGACTTTTGATAATGTTCCGATGTCTAAGGTAGCAGAAACATTAATGCGGTATTATTTAATAGATATAGATTTAAGTAAAGTTCAAAGATTATTTTAATATAGACTTGGCAGCAAGCTATTCACTAAAATACTAATCTTCGGCAAAGCGTAACATTATTCTGGGCGTCCAATGTACTAATATACTTAATAGGCAAAATGTGATCAAAAATCTGTTCTTTATAGATTATCTTAGAGAGATACCACAAATGAGCCTCTTCCAAAGGAATGGATTACCTTTTACAATCAATTTTTCAGTTGATATCAATTTTTAAACCTTTTGATCCGTCTATCAGGCACTATTTTTTACTTAGTTTAACAACTGAGACCTTTCTGGTCCAACTGAAACTAACGATATTTTAGTCGACAAAACCTTTTCTAAGTCTTTTACATAACCTGATGCATTTTGAGGCAATTCAGATCTTTTTGTTGTTTTAGTTAAGTCGGTATTCCAACCACGGTAATTTTTCAAGACAGGTTTTATGTCAAGATCACAAATATCATAAGGCATTTTATTTGTCGTAATGTTGTCTATCCCATAATCTGTAACAATTGATATTTCATCAAAAGTATCCAAAACATCCAACTTGGTAAGTACTATTTGAGTTACCCCATTTAGCATTATTGTATAATTTAGTTGAGGTACATCTAACCAACCACACCTTCTTGGTCTGCCCGTAGTTGCACCAAATTCCATACCGATTCTACCTAATTTTTCACCATCCTCATCCATTAGTTCAGATGGGAAAGGTCCTGAACCTACTCTTGTACAATATGCTTTCGCAATACCTATTACTTCTCTAATTTTAGAAGGAGCGACTCCCAACCCTACACATACTCCAGCACTTGTTGTATTTGATGAGGTGACATATGGATATGTGCCAAAGTCAATGTCCAACATTGAACCTTGAGCACCTTCAGCTAATACTTTCTTGCCTTGAGCCAAATGCTCGTTTACAAAATACTCTCCATCAACTAACTTTAAGGTTCTTAATTCCTCAAGACACGTCATCCATTTTTGTTCCTCAGCCTGGATATCAAATTCTATTTCTGGATAAAGCTTTAATAAACTTAGATGTTTTTCTTTTAGATGATTATATTTTTCATTAAAATTTGGTAACATAATATCACCAACTCTGATCCCATTTCTACCAGTTTTATCCATATAAGTTGGACCTATGCCTTTAAGTGTGGAACCAATCTTGTCCTTACCTTTTGATGCTTCAGACGATGCATCCAACATTCTATGTGAAGGTAAAATCAAATGTGCCTTTCTAGAAATATACATTCGATCTCTATAATCTATACCTGCCGTATCTAAGTTTTTTAATTCTCTAGAGAAAGTGATTGGATCCAAGACTACACCATTTCCGACAAGGTTTTTAATTCCCGGCCTAAATACACCTGAAGGAATTGTATGTAGCACATACTTCTTATCATCAATTTTTATGGTGTGGCCAGCATTTGGTCCTCCTTGGAACCTGCAAACTAAATCATATTGATTAGCAATATAATCTACGATCTTACCTTTTCCTTCATCACCCCATTGTAATCCTAGTAAAACATCAACAAACATTTCTACGAATTTAAACTTCAATTAATAAATGAAGCCTAATTCCCAAATGGGGTTTTAGGCTTCACCAAAAGGACAAAGATATTACTATCCTCATATTTAAAATAATTTTATACGATAAATATCTATATGAATTGCATTGATTTTTAATATACTTCAACTTATTTTCAATATTTGGCTATAAAATGTGGGTGGATAATGGACGAATATTAGCTTTTACCTACTTTTGTAATTCATGACAAAAGAGATTAGTAAGGTTTTTGAGAACAAAGTGGTTTTATTCGCTCCATTAAATTGGGGCCTAGGTCATGCTACAAGATGTTTGCCATTAATCAAATTAGCATTAAATTGTGCTACTAATGTTATTATCGCCTCTGATGGTCATGCTTTGGATTTGCTCAAAGAATATTTTGGGGGCTTAGTATCTTATGAATTACCATCCTATAATATTGAATATAAATATGAGTCAATGTTACTCAATGGTATTCGACAAGGACCAAAAGTATGGAGAGCTGTTCAAATGGAATATAGGGTAATTGAAACTATCGTCTCTAAAGAAAATGTCCAAGTAATTGTATCTGATAATAGATTTGGATGTTATAACTCAAAGTGTTTAAATGTATTTATTACGCATCAACTAGATATTCAATTTAATAATCCAATAATTAAGAGAATTCTAAACTTTCAAAATCAAAAATGGATTAATAAATTTAATGAAATATGGATACCTGATTATAAAGATTCAAGACTATCGGGAGCGCTTTCTAAAGCAATAATTAAAAATATCCCTACTTATTTTATTGGTCCACAAACCATACATATTGCTACATATACTGAGAAAGAATGGGATATTTTAATGCTACTATCTGGTCCAGAACCGCAAAGGACCTATTTAGAAAATGCCTTGTTAGAGCAATTTAGCTCATTAGAAAAATATAGAATACTATTAGTCGGAGGCTCAAAAAACATGAAGTTACCACATGGACTAGTACAACAACACATTGCAAAACCCATGCTGATAGGAAGTGAATTGACTGATGCTCTCAATAAATCAAGATTGATAATTAGCAGAAGTGGTTATAGTACCGTTATGGATATAGATAGTGTAGGTCTTGGTGCAATATTCATACCAACACCAGGACAAACAGAACAGGAGTATTTGGCAAAAATGCTTTCTAAGCAGAGTAGTGTCTACAGTAATTTAAGTCAATCAGAAATCAAACAAAAATTAGTACTGATGATTAAAAGCAGATTTTAAACCACTTCTACAATAAGTTGTTAATTATTACCTCCATAGATAAACCTTCAGCTTCAGCTTTATAGTTTCTTACTACTCTGTGTTTCAATACATAATTAGCAATAGCTTTTACATCAGAGATGTCAGGAGAATATTTTCCAGATACAGCTGCATGACATTTGGCGCCGAGAACTAAATATTGTGATGCTCTAGGCCCAGCTCCCCATGAAATATAATTATTTACTTCTTCTGTTGCCATACTAGTGCCAGGTCTAGTCTTAGCTGCTAAAGTAACAGCATATTCTAATACATTATCACTAATAGGAATTTTCCTAATCAAATTTTGAAAGTAAAGGATCTCTTCCGCATTAAGCACACTTCTCAGAGTAACTTCATTGTTAGAGGTTGTACCTCTTACTACCTCTAATTCTTCTTCATAAGTAGGGTAGTCTAGTGTAATATTAAACATAAATCTATCCAGCTGTGCTTCTGGTAGTGGATATGTACCTTCTTGTTCTATTGGGTTTTGGGTAGCAAGCACAAAAAATGGTTTTGCCAATGTATGCTTTATTCCACTAATTGTGACAGATCTCTCTTGCATTGCCTCTAATAATGCTGCTTGTGTCTTTGGAGGAGTTCTATTAATCTCATCGGCAAGTACAATATTCGAAAACAATGGACCTTTATTAAATTTAAATTTCTTGTTTTCATCCAGAATTTCGGATCCTGTAATGTCAGATGGCATCAAATCTGGTGTAAACTGAATTCGTTTGAAATCCAAATCTAGCACTTCAGAAATTGTAGATACCAATAAGGTCTTAGCCAATCCAGGTACACCGACCAATAAACTGTGTCCATTACTGAACAAAGAAATTAAAACAGCTTTTACAACATCATGCTGACCAACTATTACTTTACCGATTTCCGCTTTTAATTCATCGTATTTTTTGGACAATCCGTCTACTGCCTCTACGTCAGAGTTATACTGCATATTTTATTTAATTTATTTAGAAGTTGCAAAAGTAAAAATATCAATAGACAAACGATAATAATTCGCTTTTTGTTTTGAATAGAAGACCTGAAATAAGCAACTTCAATGATATTGAATCACTGTCCCTCTTTGTATCATTACCTAATCCACTAATTCATTTTTATAAATTTCTTATTAATTGTACAATCTTTATGGATCAATGATATATAATATAGCCCAGAATTATAATTAGAGATATTTAAGCTTATGCTATTGGCTTTAATTTGGGATACATTTACTGAGGGCACAATATTACCACTGCCATCAATGACTCGTAATTTATATTGTCCAATATCATCTGCTTTGATATGTACCATTTGCGAAGCTGGGTTAGGATAAACCTCAATGACTTCAATATTATCATCAGAAGTATGCGTAATATCTTGAGAAGTTACCTCAAAATCCCAAATCCCTCTGCCATAGGTAGAAAACCTAGCTATATTTTGTTCGTTGATAAATTCTACTGACCAATATGTTTGATTAGGGGTCAACTCTCCAACCATGCTAAACCACTTTGATTCTTCTTTGATCCATACATAAGGACCTGCCTCTGTTGCTGCGAATAATAATGATTCGTCTTCATTATATGCAAGCTTGAATGCTGTTGTCTTTGGCATTCCAGTTCTCATAGTTGTCCAAGTATCGCCTCCATCTTCTGATTTGTAAATTGTAGAAGTTGTATTATATCCGTTGCCAGATATATATACTAAGTTAGGATCTAGTTTTGATGGTAATATACAGCTACCATAGAGATAGTTTGATTCTGAAAGCGATCTTCTTAATTGTTCGAAATTTTGTCCGCCATCTAAGGATTTATAAATAGTGCCATTGGTCGAGGCAACCCACCAGATATTTGAATCAAATGGAGATATGGCCATCGAGGCGATTTGTCCTCCAGATACACTAAAATCAAAAGGCAATTCACTAGCAACTATTTGGTTCCCTATTACTTCTAATTTTAGAATGTAGGACCCTTCTGAATCCTCGTCTATACTACCTCCTGCAGCATAAACAATGTCCTTTGTAGGATCTGCAGAAGTCATAATTGGTGGAATCCAAACTGTTTCATTTTTTGAATCTATTTCATATCCCATATTTGGCCCTTCCTGAACAAGCGGATCTGAGTAAAAACTTATGTTCCCACCTGGATATACTGTCCACATGTGCTGTTGGTTTGGCCCAGTAAATTGTAAATGACCATAATCTCCCGATACCATTTGAACGAAATCATCAGCCTCTTCTCCGCTAACTTTACCTTTTTGTAGACCTTGATCTTGTGTCCCTCCAAAAAATCTTTTAGGATTTGAAGGATAACTTCTTACATCATAAAATTGACCTACATTTAGTCCGATCATCCCAATATTAATGTTTGTCTCACCATAATCTTCGGTTAAACTTATACCTCCATGATTACCGATCAAGATGAATGGATCACCATCAGAAGTGAGATATTCATCTATACACATGATATCTGCATGAAGTTTAAATTCAACATTCTGATAGTATTCCCACCATTCGTTTATTTTTTCCCAGTTCTTTCCTTTATTTCTCGTTCTATAAGAATTGACTTCACCATAAATGAATTTTCCAGGTTCACTGTCAGGAGAAAACAATGATACATCCCAAGGTCTAGTAGGCAATGTAGATATGTATGTCCATGTTTTACCAGTGTCTAATGAAGAGTGTAAAGCTTCTTCCCCATCATATAAGTACAAATTCAAAGTATCTTCACCCATTGTAATTAGATTAGCTCTACCATTTGACCCGAATCCTATCGTGGAGTTATTATTAAGGATGTTTAATACATCAGAGGTATGATTATACTTAAGTAATCTAGTTTTGTCCTCTGCTAATTGTTCTACAATATATATATCGTCAGATTTAGGTGCCTTAGTTAAGGATATATTTCTAGAATCAGAGGTCGAAAATGTATAAATCTTTTTGTAGGAAGCACCCTCATTTAAGCTTTTATATAATATGAAATTTGACCAATAATCGTATTTATGTAAGAAAAATATTTCTTGATTTGAGGTTATAAAAGCATCTCTTATTTGACCCCCAGATGCTCCTATTCCTACAGAATTGGTCCATGTGAGTCCTTCGTCATCGGAGTAATAAGGGATTGACCCTATACTGGATATTAGCCTTTTTTCTCCTTCTGCATTGTCCACCACCTGAAGCAATCCTGATGAAAATCTAATGTCATCATTGACAACTGACCAAGGTATACCAAATCTATTTCCTTTGAATATTGGACCGCCGCCGCCTATACAATAGATGATGTCATTGTCCATATCGTATGCAGTTGTGGTAATGTTACCTGCTTGATTGCTACTGCCTCTTTCTATCCACTTTCCTTTTAAAAACCCTTCAGCAACCCATTCTTCTTCTGATCTATCGGTGTTTAGAGACCTGAGTGCCTTTTTAATTTCTAGTTGATCAAATGTATTTTGAATTTCTATTGCCCTCCAATTAAAGTCTTTTCCACCATGAACCATTTCAATATATGCTTCCCTTTGACTTTTTTTATCACCATCTTCCATATCCATTTTGACTACTGTCTTATCAGTAGGTGCGGGATACTTTACTTCTCGATTACAAGAATTAGATATGAGGATTAATGCTAGGGAAAAGAAAAATATTCTGATGTGGTTCATATGACATTGATTTATTATTGACAAATATAATTATGTTATAAACAACAGAAGATTAATTCCACTTTAAATGTGTACTGCGGACTTTAAAAACTACAAAAGCCCAACATTCATTCAGAATATTGGGCTTTTGTAGCTTTTAGTAATTATCTAATAACCCTAATTATACTTAATCCAATCAGCTAAGTTTGGACAAGAGGCAAATATTGGGTCAATAGTGATATATGTATTTGCTACTTTATCATCTAGCCAAGCGTTAAAATATTGTGTCTTTTTACTCTCCTTAGCAAAGTAAGATATCTTGTCGTAATCTTCCTTCAAATTAGATCGGTGAGGCTTAGTCTTAGATTGTAATTTTAAAATTTTATACACTTTCTCTCCTCTAAAATTTTTGATTTCTATTACTTCAGAGATATCACCTATTTTAAGGCTTTCTATTGCGAAATATGTATCCGGGTCTAAATCTTTTGTTTCAAAAAAGTTGGTACCTGTTGCTGGATTTTTAAGTTTACCGTTATTAGAATAACTGGGTACATCTTTCATTGAGTATTTTTTCACACCACTTTCAAATGATAAGCTATCATTGATCAGTAAAGTTCTAACTGAGTCTAAGAGTAATTTTGCTTTTATTTCATCGACAATAGTTTTAAGGGGTGCAATTAATATATGCCTTGCCTTTACACTGTTTCCTCTTCGTTCTTGTTGTTGAATGATATGAAATCCATATTCTGTTTCTACTATATCAGACAACTCACCTATTTCCATTCCAAATACTGCTGCTTCAAACTCTGGCACATAAGATCCTCTTTTAGCAAATCCTAAATCTCCACCTCTTTTGCCAGATTCTGGATCATCAGAGTGTGCCTTGGCAAGTTTTTCGAAATCTTCACCAGCCTTTAATTTTTCAAGGACTTCTTCTGCTTCTTTTAAAGCTTTATCTCGCTCAATTACGTTGACTTGTGGTTCTATCATGATCTCAGAAAGCTCTACTTCACTATTGAGATAAGGAAGGCTATCTGTTGGGATTTGATTAAAAAACACCAATACTTCTGCTGGAGTAATCTTCACTTCATCAATCAATTGATACTGCATTCTTTCAGCTAGAATTTTTTGCTTTTGGTCATCTCTATATCTATCCTTCATTTCTTTAACCGTAGCGCCATAATATTCTTTGAAGAAATTTTCATCCCCATTCATTTGACGTAGTATAGAACTAAATCTTAAGTCTAATTGAGATTCTACTTCTGTATCTGATACCTCAACACTATCCAGTTTTGCTTGATAAATTAAGACCTTTTGGGCTATTGCACTTTGCATAATGCCACATTTTGCATCTACTGTCAGATTAGGCTCCACTGATTTTGTATATTGATACTCTTCTTCTATGTCTGATAGAGAAATAAATTCACTTCCTACCCGTGCCACTACTTTATCTACCAATTGCTGTTGACTATATACAGAGTTTAACTGCACAGTTAGAAGAATTAATGTTACTATTATTTGCTTGATCATTTATTGTTTAATTATTAAAGATAGTTTTATACGATCTTCTTATTTTATATTTATTTTAATCTTGTTATTTTGATAATTTTGATCGTAAAGTTGCTGTTTTTTTCTTTTTATCAGTGCCTTTTTACGATTGTTTAATATTATCTGGATAATCTTTGAATCTATGTATGCTAACGGTGGGACTTCATTTTTGCTAACAAAATCTATAGTTTTAACAAAATATTCATAGTCCCCAATTCTTTTTGAGTTGTCTCCTTTACGAGATATAGATTTCTCATCATATACTTTTGAAGGTAATCTGCTTAGAATTTCACTTACAGCGTACCATCCACCTTCTTTTATGACGATCCCATCAATTTTACCATCTAGCAAAGAGTACATTAAATCAAAGTCATTTTCCTTAAACGCCTTTTTAATGGCAGCAGAGTTTTTTGACTTTGGTAATTTAAAAGAGACACCCTTAAAAATTGATTCAGATAGGATAAACTCATCTTTTGATTCTTCATAATAAGCAGCTTTTTGCTCAATTGACACTAAAGTATCCAACAACTCTGAGACCAGTTTGTTTTCATAATAGTTTAGTATTAGAGATGATCTGTAGTCTGCAACTAAACTGTTTATATTAATATCTGTCGGAATACTCTTTTCAGCTTCATTGATCATTAATTGGTCTCTTATCCAATTAGATACGTACCCTTTGATTAATACGTTTCGCTCTTCATCATTAATATCACTCGTATAAAGACTTGCAATTTTTGATTTTTTTAAGATGCTATTGCCAACTTGAGCTATTACTTCGTCCTCTGCACTTTCAGGAACTGTAGATTTGCAACTCAAAGTAGAAGCAAGTAGTAATATAGCTAAGAATGTTTTCAATTTTTTAAGTTGGTTTTACTTTATTAGAGCTGCTAACACCTCTTTGTTGATATCGACTTTATATTCTGACTTTAATGACTTAATCCATTCTCTTTCTAGATGATCTTGGTAGTCAGCTACTATATATCCACGAGCTTCTTTCAATGGTTTGATAGTTGGCTCATAAGTTTCTAGGATTTTTTTGTAAGTATATCTCTTAGCTTTTTGATCAAATTCCATTTGACTCTTTGCTCCAGCTTTCCATTCGATACCACCAAACTGATTGTTAGATCTGTCTAGCTTCTCTGTGAAAGATGATACTACTTCTTGCTTTTTATTAAATTTCTTCAGACCTTTAGTGATGCCTTTTTTATCTATGTATTTAGCAATTTTAGTAGCAAGTTTCATATCTTCTGTGTTGATGAATACCATTTGAAGGTCAGCTCGCTGATCAGACATGTATTTAGTCTTGTTTTTATCATAAAATGCTTGTAAACCAAGTGTGTCTTCATTAGCCTTATCCCACACAGCATCTTTAGTCACTTCAAACAGCAAAATCCCTTCTTCATATTCTCGCATCAATGATCTGAAATCTGAATACTTTATTTCTAAGTTAGATTGCTCAAAGTCGATGGCTTTTTCATTTACATATTCATCATACAAAATGCCTGCTACATCTGCTGGAGTAGTATCCGTTTTATCATATTTTAACCTTGTCCTTGTATTCTTTTTGCAAAAATCGATGAAATTATTTAAAGTATATTTCTTATTACCACCAAAAGAGAACAACTCTTTTTGAGCGTTTTCATCTTGAGTGCCATTCCATTTGTATGATAAGAATGTTTCATCCAAACTATTGGCAAATCCCATAAAGATCTTTTCATTCTTAGTGTATCCGCCACTCTTTTTGATATCTGAAATTAGATTTAATCTAGCCTCTTCATATCTTTCGTCTTTCTTTATTTTAGGCTCATATACTTTTTTGAACGTATTGAAGTCTAATTTTTCTGGCTTACTAACCCTTTTGATTATATGATATCCGAGCTGTGTTTGAATAGGATTGGAGTAGTCTCCATCTTTAGCTAGGCCAAAGGCTGCATCTTCAAAGACTTTTTCATAGAATCCGATGCCAAATTCTGGCAAGACACCACTGATGTTACTCGTCTTAGAATCTTCCGAATACCGAGCAATTACATCTTCAAATTTAGAACCAGAAAACAATTCAGCATATGCTTTCTTAATGGAAGATTCAGCATTTGGATTTGTCTTTTTGATTAGAATGTGTGCCACATTTATTTTCCCTCTAGCTGGTCTTACCTCATCTACTTGAATGATGTGATACCCTATGCTCGTCTTAATAATGTCTGATACTTTACCAACTTCTGTCTCATACATGGCATTTTCCATCGCATAAAATCCATCTGGCATCATGGCAGTAAAAAAGCCTAATTGACCACCTTCTTTCGCTGTGTTTTTATCCATGCTGTAATCATTCGCTACTGTCTTGAAGGATACACCACTTTTTAATTTTGCTTGAGCTTCTTTTATTTTTGCAAATGCTTGAGCATCTTCTTCTTTGGAAGATCTTTTATTAGAAACCGTATAAATATGGCTTACTCGTACATCTTTGTCTAATCTGCCATAGATCTGCTTTAGAAGGTAGGACATCACCTCCTTATCCATCAGATAAGAATTAGCTAATTGTCTTTTGTAGCCATCCAATTCTTCATTCAGGCTTTGAATGGTATCCATTTGTAAGTCCTTAGCTTTTGCCACCTTAAGCTTAAACTTTGTGTACAAGTCTAGGTACTCATTGATACTGTTTTTACTATAATTGGCTTTGTCACCATTGTTTTTTTCATAGATGTATTTAAATTCTTCGACAGTTACTGGTTTTCCAGCAATAGTCATCAATACATCAGTATCGGCTTGAGCTCCTAAATTGAGGGCTGTAACAAATAGTGCAATCGAGAAAATTAGTTTTTTTATCATTATCTACTATAACTTTTAAAATTTGGGGCAAAAATACTAAACCCCTGTTAAATAAGATGTAAAAACGTCATTTAATGTGCAGATAGTGTTTGGAGGACAAAAGTTGAGGGGTTTTAAAGTAGAAATTAGAAGCGATAAATGAAAGATAAGTGCTTACATCACAGTTTAATGATTTTCTCTGAGTAAATCAGTTTTCCATTTAGGTCCTTTAGTAACAGTATATACATGCCGGATGATAGTTCTTTCATATTTATGTACGTAACTGATGTGTCATTGTTTAATTCAAATCGCTTGGTTGTTCTGCCATTTGTTTCTATGACACTTCCTATCAAATTTTTATTCCCTTTATAGGAGACGTTCAACTGATTAGAAATTGGATTAGGGCTAACCTCCACGTTATAAATTTCAAACTCTTTAGTTTGTGTAATTGATCCCCAACAAGAATCCCTATGATTTAGAATGATTTCATCATCAAGATAGGCACATACGAGTTCTAATCCATAATCGTAAACACAAAAATCCCTAAAATCTATGACTCCTCTTACATAACTACCATAGCCTTCAATCCAGTTTTCCACCATGCAATCAAAAAAGATGTGTTTGTAATAAGCTCCATCTTCTAATAGTATTGAATCAACTTTCACAACATTATAGATAATACCATAAACGGACTCTTGAAAAGTGTCACCAACTTCTAAAGAAAAATCAAATACTAATAAGGATGAATCCAATTCCTGGTCATATCTATAGACTTTTTGCCCTACTTCACTATAATAAATGTCTGTTGCTGTGAAGTTTTTGCCATTTTCCTCTAGTGACTCCAGTATGTTATAATACTTCTGCCCATTAAAAATAACAGAATCTTCTGCGAATTTCAACCTATGATCAGAATGTGTATATTCCTCTGTATTATGGTTGTACAATAAACCAAAAACATTCCATTGTTTTTTAGTATTTATCAATTTAGTGTCTTGACTCACAACATTTAAAGCTAGAGTCGTCATAAACAACAGTAAAATAGTATTCTTCATGCTATGGGATTTTTAGTTGTTTCAAATCACATCTATATTTTTATAACCTTCTCCTTATGAAGTACAGTACCATGTTTATCCTTTAATATCAATAAATTAAATCCAGCAGATAACTGCTCCAAATCTATTGATGTATTTGTCGTACCACTATTTATTTCAAACTGATGGATAACTCTTCCATTTAAGTTTAATATTGATCCAAATAATGGTTTATCAAAGTGAGAAGTTATGTTTAATTGATTAGAAAAGGGATTTGGGGAGATCCTAAGTTGCTCCTTATTTTGAGAAAGATCCTTTACATCTGTAACTAAGACCGTCTTGCCACAACTAAAATTATCAATACATCCATCGGCATCTATCCGCATCAATAAGATATCGACAAAAGTCTCTTTAGATCGGATCTCACCAGTCGCCATAAAGGAGCCATCATCTAGCTCTACGATATCACTGATTACCCCTCTAGTAGCCTCTCCATCCTCTAATTCATAATACGCTTTCTCCCAAAGTAATTTACCGTCTTTATCTAATCTAAACACCATGGCACAGAGCTCTGCTTTTGGAGTATAATCATATTCTGTCAAAACTCCTACGCCAATGATGTCTCCATTGCTGCATTCTATTATTTTTCTGATTTCTCTCCCTCTTGAACCCTTTACAAACCATTCATACGTCCAGATTTCATCTCCATCTTCGGACAGTTTTAAAATACTGGGAATAGGACTGAAATCTTTATTTATATTTGCTAACACATAGCCACCATCTTTAAGTTGTAAGCCTCTTGGTACTACTCTTCTTAGTCTTTGATAACCTCCAGTCTTCCATAAATTGGTAAATACTCCATTTTTATACGTTAATATACCATTTTCATCTTCTAATTGACTGAAAGCTCGGTTATAAAAGTAGGTCATTTCTCCTCTTTTATTGACAAACATTTCTCTAAACGTTTTTGCATCGCTTATTGGAAGTTGAAGGATAGTATCCATCTTACCTAACGGATTTACAACATAATCAAATAAATTCGTTTTGTTATTATCTAAACTGGAAGTTGAAATATGAAAGCGACCTTCATACTTATTTAACCCCAACTGAAAAGTAGATTCATAATCATTGATAGAATCAAACAATATCGTCTCATGAAGTATATCTAAGTCTTTTGAAATTCGATATAATTTTTGCTTGTTAAAAGAAAAAATATCGTTTCCACTAAGCATAATGTCGCTATTATCTTCTAATATACTTCTATCAAAGGGCTTTAAATCTTCAATAAAGTTGCTTGTACTATTATTTCCCTTTACATCAACCTTCATTAGATAAGTTCCAAAAGACGAATATTGATTTAGGTTATAACAATTTAAAAAGATAGTATCCTCTATTTTTAAAATATTCAAACCCCCTTGAGCCTTATCACTTAGCCTTATTCTCTTAAAAAAAGTATTTTGAGCTGAAAGGGAAAGAGACAATAGAAGAAGTAGAATTATAGGTAGTTTTGACATAGCTTTATCAAGAATCGTGATATAAATATAGTTCAATTTTCATTATTATATACTATTTTTCAGCAAATGGTATTCCTTTAACTATAATAAAGGGAGAGCGACAATTTAAAATCTTTTCTTATCACAATTAGATCTGATGACTTAACAACCAATTTTCCTGTAATTTAACCTTTTGATTGCCCCAAACCCTAAAGGGAGGCAAAAGCTGTAGTCTTTTGATAAATCGTACCTATTCATTCATCTAACTATTAACTACTTACTATCAACTTTTATCTAACCTCCCCCTCTCGCTTCCTTCGCATCCGAATGTCGATAAATGCCATATCCAACTAGATTTATGTACTGTTTGTAAGTGATATCAGTAGCATTTATGAAATCGTGGTAGAACGATTGATAAGCATGTCTAAACTCATGATCGGCTCCATACTCATCAAAATAATCCCATATTTGTGGAGCTGGAGAATCTTGTCGAACATTAAATAAGATGACAATATTTACTTTTTGTTGTAAATTAAAACCGGCTTCACCAAGCAACGACAACTTGTTACGGATAGAATTTTCACTCGATGAATTGGATAGATTAAATCCATCCGTATGGTAGTTTGTTAAGAATATTTCATCGTGATTTATAACCAAGTTTTCTGCAATGGTCATGCTGACTGGCTCCCCTCCATCTTTAATTTTTCCGATGTAAAATCGACGTTTTAAATTGGGATTTCTAACAATAGAATCCATTGTCACCGTATCGTATTTTAGGCTATTGACCTTGTCTATCCAAGGGGCATAATCGTCGGCATAGGTCATGCTTCCATTCCAGAATTCGATTTCACTTACGATTCCTTTAGGTATATTTGTGTAGTTATCGTGGTAGTTTTCGATGTCTGTAAACGACCCGCCAAATCCCGCTGACACAAAAGTAACCGATATAGCAGGTGTCCATTGATGGGCTTCCAGCACAAACGAATCCAAAGTATCTTCCATTCCCATTGATAAAGCAGAGCCGATATTATATAAATAGATGTTGTTAAATTCATTAAATGCACACCACTTTAATAAGGAGTCTTCTTGTAAAGAATCACCTAAAATGCCATCTGACACAAAGTTGTTAATATAGATTCCTCTATGTGCATAATGATCGGATGCGCTGAACGATGGTTGATTACAGCCATCCCCCGGTTTGATATGGATGCTACTTAATGCCGAAGTAAAACCCGTATCTAATTTCACCACTGGAGCAATCATATAAACTTCATAGGCAGTATCAAGCGATATTGTATCTACTTGTATAAAGGATTTAGCATATAAGACGGTATCGTTTTCAAGCTCTAATTTAGAAATAGTCAATGTGTCAATACAACCGTCATTATATAAATCTTGAACATCTAAGGTGGTTAACTTTCTACTATAAACTCTCAATTCATCTATCATGCCTTTGAATCCATAATCATCCGAAAAATTGGCTTTTCCTAGGAATAAACTGTCCAATGGATCAGATAAAGCGGCACTTTCATATATTTCGGTATGAACTAAAGTACCATTTATATAAGTTTCTGCATTGCCTACTACGGCATCAAATGTCATTACAATGTTATACCATTGATAAGGAGATAGCATAGAATGCGAGATATTCTCAGTACTTGAAGTTGTCAATCCATGTCCTGTTAAAATAGTTCCTTCATTCCAAACCCCATAAACACCAACAGATACATCGGGCTCACCTGAGGCTATGAAATATTGATTTTCTCCCAATGGGTCTGGCTCGCTTGTGGCAAAAATCCACAGACTAATTGTCATAGAATCATAACTCAAATAGTCTAGACCTAAATTGACATAGTCATCTTTGCCGTCAAACTCAAAAGCACTATTCATTTTGCCAAATCGATCAAAACTTGGCTTGGCTCCAAATATGATACCAGGATAATTAGCTAATTCATCTTCGGCATTTCCGTTAAATTTGTAATGAGCAATAAGATCAGAGGATATATCAGCAGTAAAAACATTTACCAAATTATTTTTGTTACTATTTACTGTAACATAAGAATCAAAATTAAATTTGACAATGCAGAGAAACAATATGAGTATTAGTTTCATTTTTTAGCTTTATATCTTGAAGTTATCCAAGATAGTAC
>JBBKVK010000177.1:0-19109 GCA_037968395.1 Saprospiraceae bacterium
AGGTAAAAAAATATTGGCCGATGCACCACCACCCATTCCAAGTAGTACAGCATTGTATGAGTTTCCAACGGTTTGGGATTATCAAGGTTATGTTGGAAATTGGTTTGTAAGTATTCTATTGGGTTTTTTAGTAATTTATCTTTTTACTTCTGAAGTCTCTAATAGGACGATGAGGCAAAATATTATTACTGGATTAACTAGAAAGGAATATTTTATAAGTAAGTTAGCTGGAGTTGTAGTCTTGTCCCTATATGCCACAATTATTTACTACATTTCTTGCCTTATTTTAGGGTTGATACATACAGATGTGTATGATGTGGAGTTGATCTTTGACAATAACTTTGCAGGAATTCGATTCTTTATCATGAGTATTGGATACCTCTCATTTGCCTTATTAATTGCAAACACAGTTCGGAAAGGAATCTTATCTATATTAATTTACATCTCCTATATGATGGCTATAGAAGTGATCTTAAGGTTAATCATACTCTTTAAATTACAAACTAGATTTGCAAATTTTGCACCAATGAATGCCATAGAAGATCTGATGCCACTACCCTTCCTTAGGATACCGGCAATGTTTACAATTAAGGAATTTGATTTTAACTTCTTACTGACTTACGTTGAATCGTTTATTGCAGCTCTAATATATTTAACTCTCTTTATTTGGGGTAGCTGGTCAATGTTTAAAAAGAAAGATTTGTAATTTAACCTCATTCAATTCTTTGTATCTAAATAATGGAATGAGGTTAAATTTTATAGTTTTGAAAATTACAGAACGACAAATTTTGTAGAATAGATCTCACCATTATTACTTGCAATTTTAGCAATATACATTCCTTTTGTAAAATCGATTGTTGATATCATATGATCTGATTTATAATTATCTACTGATTTAACTAAAGCACCATTTGTATTGTAAATATCAATTTTATACTCAACGCTTTGATTTAAACCATTAATTGTAATCTCGCCATTATTGACAGGATTAGGGGTGACATAACTATTATTTACAATAATTTGATCATCAGTATCAGTCAACTCTCTAAATCCTAAAAAGAAAAATACACTATTAGTAACCGCTGGAGAAACACAACTAGAATGATTACCATTGGGATCTATATTATATGCATTTACTTTAGTAGCGCCATTAGCTTTCATTTTAGCCTCTGCAGTTAGACTATTTTGAAAAGCTACTTGCTCATCTTTCCCACAATAAAGTAATCTTGTGTCTGCTTTTGGTGCCCAATCATATACATCATTATCCCTAAGTGCAACATTTACAGGATGGTTGTCATCAGCTATTATGTCTGCTAATACCTGTGGAATAAGCATTTTAGCTGGATTAGCTTTACCAAACTCGTTGTTTAGTTCTGCAATAAGTAAATCATTTAAGGTCCATAAGTCAATCTCTTCTCTATAGAACTGCAATATTAATGAGGAATAATTTGGCAAGAAAAAACTATTTATATCTCCATTAAAGATACCATAAACCTCGTCAAATGCTAATGCCACATAAGGCATGTAAGCAACTAATGGGTACTCTCCATCATCGAGTAAGAGATTTTTCATGTTTGAAGAGATGTCATAAGGACCAGACATATGAGTAGCAGCAACTACATTAAACCCAAGACTCGGGTCGGACTCTAATAGCTTATGAGCTGCCATTCCTGCATGACCTCCTTGACTATAACCACTTATCATCACTCTTTTTTTAGCTGTAATTCCTCTCTCTTCATAAAAATCCTGAGCTGCAATAAGCATATCTTTAGTAGCCCAAGCTTCAGAAGCTGCATGAATGTAAGGATGAAAACCTTTACTATCTCCCAATCCAAGGTAATCAGGAGCAATGGATATAAACCCATAAGCAGCATATATTGAAGGGATTAATACTTCAAAACTTTCGTAGCTAGGCACATCATACCTAGACCCTACGGTTCCATGGTGGTATGCTATTACTGAGTATGTAAAATTATTATTATCAGGGATTACAACCAATCCACTAGCAGTATCTACTTTACCTTCAATATTTTTGGTTGTATAATTAATTCTATACAACTCTACAGCGTTGTTGACAAACAGACTGAATTCGCTTAAAAAATATGCTTGGTCATAAGATCTTAAATATTCAGAACTTATATATTTTTGAGCATCTATATTGCCTGAAATTGAGAATATTGAACATGCCAATATGAATAATCTTACTATTTGGTGTTTCATTTTAAATGATTGGTTTGATTGAAAATCTAAGTTAGTATAATTTATATATTCTATAAGAAAGTATATCCAATAATTGTTAATTTTTACCTCAAATACCTAATACATTAAGTTTCTTTTTCCTTGTTACTATTAAACCTGGAAAGAAAAGAAGTCATTCTTGAGCCTAGATCAAATTTGACATCATTCAAGGCTTTGTGAGTGAACAATATTCCAAATGGGAGTAAAAGGATGCAAGAAAGCCAAGCTCCTACAACCCCTCCTAAAGTGCCATTTTTTAAAAGTTTTTCACCGACAATGCTGCTGATTATAAAAACCATATAAAACAAGATTGCTACCAAAAGCGAATATCCATATCCACCTTTACGAATTATTGAACCTAATGGTGCCCCTATGAAAAAGAATATAAGGCATATAGTGGCAAAACTGTACTGCTGATTTAACCTCAATAAGTATGCATTTCTAGACCTCTTGACGCCTTCAATTCTGTTATTTGTGGTGAAAGCTATGTCTGATCTTGAGGATGCCACACTCACTGCCCTATTAATGACTTTGTAAAGGTCTTCTCTCCCTAACATTTCGTAAAACCTAGATACTGTATCTAAACTAGCTGCTTTAAGGTGTTTAATTTCTGAAAAGTTATTGGGTCTTGACCTTGATGCAATTTTTTGTTTTAATGGGAGCGTTGATGCTGCATTATCTAATGAGTCTATTTTTAAGGAGTCCAATCCTTCTTTTTCTTCAAGCATTACTAAATTGGAGATAGTCGTTGTGGGCCCATTAGAGGAGATTTCAGCATAATCATATTTAACCATTTCCAATGCTTCATCTTTGGATATTTTAAGAGAATCTAACACTTTTAGAATCTGAAAGGTGTTAAGCATATCCTCTTTGTTTCTATTAATGCTAAGATCTCCTTCTGCTAGAAAAAACTCGCTCATATCCAATATTTTCTCGTAGCTGTCAAAGTGGGTTTTCATAAAAGGATATTTAATTTTTCCACTTTTATCCTTTTCTCTATTGTCTTCTTGATACTGATAGCCATCAAATAGGTTCATAATGAAATACCTACCATTTTCGGTACTATACATCTCAGCTGAATCACTACTAATCAAATTGATAAGGGACTTGTCAGGCTTGGTGTGATCGTAAATGAGGACATCTTTCATCCCTCTGCCATCCTTATTTTTAGAGTTAACCCTTATAATATAGTTGCTAAAGTCATCATTGAATATCTTTTCTTCTATAGTTAGAGTTGATTTTTGTTTTCTAATAATATCAAACCTCTTTTTAAACTGAAAACTGGCTGTAGGTTTTAAATAATTTGAAGCAAATATCGAAAATAAAAAAGTCAAAAATGCTAGAATTAATCCACCTCGCATTATTCTTAATAATGACACTCCTGCAGACTTCATCGTAGGCAGTTCATGCTTTTCAGCCATATCTCCAAAAACCATAACAGAGGCTATTAAAATAGATATAGGCAATGCCATTGGTACGATGGTCATGCCATAATAAAATATCAATTCAAGTATTTCAAAAATTGAAAAGCCTTTTCCTAGTATCTCATCTATATATTTCCATAAGAATTGCATAATAAGTACAAATTCCGCTACAAAGAATGAGAGAATATATGGACCTAAAAAACTCCTTATTACTAATTTATCTATTATCTTCAAGTGAATAGATTATATCTTAATTTACGTCTTTATGTGAATGCCAAAGTTAATGGTAAGCTACACTAACAAAAGCTTATTATTACCACCATCCTGTTTTCTTTTTCGTACTTCGTCTTGTAGTTGTCTTAATACCTAAAACACCTAGTAAGCCTCTTGTGATTTCTCTAGCTATGGTATTGCCTATTTGTCTGGTAGTAGTGCTATTTACAACCTTTTCTAAAGTACTTTTTTCTCTCCTTGATGATCGAGATGATGACCTAGCTTTTTCGTGCTGTTCTCGTAATTCTGCTTGCTTTTCATCTTCTTGAACCTCTTCAATTTTACCTGACAAGATTTCATATGCACTTTCTCTGTCTAGGGCTTTTTCATATTTGTATCCTATTTTAGATTTTCTTAAAATAGCATCAATTTCTGATGGAGACAATATATCCATCCTGGACTGAGGAGCTCTTAAGTAAGTATGCACTAAAGGTGTAGGTATGCCTTTTTCATTAAGAGCGGTTACCATGGCTTCACCAATTCCCATTTGGGTCAATAATTGTTCAATGTCATAATGCGCTGATATTGGAAAATTTTGTGCCGCAAGTTTCAAGGCTTTCCTATCCTTTGCTGTAAATGCTCTCAGAGAGTGTTGCACTTTTAACCCAAGTTGTCCCAATACATCTTCAGGTATATCATCTGGGCTTTGTGTGATAAAAAATACTCCAACACCCTTAGATCTTATCAGCTTCACAATTGTTTCAATCTGATTTAACAACACTTTTGATGCTTCCTCAAATACTAAGTGAGCTTCATCGATAAAAAGGCACAATTTAGGTCTATCGGAATCACCTTCTTCTGGAAAAATTGAATAAATTTCTGCCAACATCTGCAGCATAAATGTTGAAAACAATTTTGGCTTGTCTTGGATATCTACTAACCTAAGGATAGATATCATCCCTTTGCCATCTTCATCGATTCTGCATAGATCATCTACATCAAAAGACTTTTCACCAAAGAAAATGTCTCCGCCTTGTTGCTCCAACTCGATGATTTTTCTTAGTATGGTCCCTACGGAAGATGAAGAAACAGATCCATACTCATCCTTAATTTGTTTTTTACCTTCATTCGTGATAAACTGTAGTGCTTTCTTCATGTCATCCAAATCCAATAGAGGCAACTGTTTATCATCACACCATTTGAATATCAGAGAGATTATACCAGATTGCGTATCATTCAAATCCAATATTTTAGAAAATAGCACTGGACCAAACTCTGTAACTGTTGCTCTTAATCTAACACCTTTTTCATCGCTTAATGTCAGGAACTCTATAGGGCTTTTATCTGCAATAAATGGCAATCCAATTTTGTCATGCCGCTCATCAATTTTTGGGTGTCCATCTGACGATACAGCAATGCCACTTAGATCCCCTTTTACGTCCATCAGCAAACATGGAACACTTTGAGCAGAAAGCTGTTCCGCAATTATTTGCAATGTTTTTGTTTTACCAGTACCTGTCGCACCAGCAATGAGACCATGTCTATTTAAGGTTTTTAAAGGTATTCTAATGAATTTCTCTTTTTGAACCTCCCCGCCGTACATTGCTCCACCTAGAATGATTGATGGCCCTTTAAAATTATAGCCATTTTCGATTTCATCTATAAACTGCTCCTTTGACATATATAATAACTATTGTTTATTTAAGAAGTAAAGTTACTACCTTATACCATAATTACATAATTGCTTATAATATAGTTGCTCCGACTTTACTAAAGTCTTAGTATGACCATGAATTCTAAATTAAATTTTTCTACTTTTGTCTATTACAAGATAATAGATGATACCACAAGATACCGTAGATCTTATACTTAATACCGCTAGAATTGAGGATGTCATAGAAGACTTCGTCAATCTCAAACGTCGTGGCGTTAATATGATCGGTGTCTGTCCATTTCATGATGAAAAGACTCCTTCCTTCATCGTATCTCCCACTAAAGGGATCTATAAATGCTTTGGATGTGGCAATGCAGGCAATGTCTCTAAGTTCATCATGGAGCATGAATCTGTAGGATATTATGAAGCATTAAAATACCTCGCTAACAAATACAATATTGAAGTAGTAGAGCGAGAAATCACAGCAGAAGAACGGGAAAATCAACAACTTTCAGAAGCACTATATCTAATAAATCAATATGCCTATGGCTACTTCAACGACCAATTATTTGACACCGACGAAGGTAAGTCTGTCGCTTTAAGCTACTATAAAGAGCGGGGTTACTTGGAGAAGACCATCAAAAAGTGGAATTTAGGTTACTCCAATAGTGTCTATGATGACTTTACTAAAAAAGCTGTAAAAGGTAAGTACAATATTGATATACTTAAAAAATCAGGCTTAACATCACATTCAGGTGGTGATTTCTTTAAGTCACGGGTCATGTTTTCTATTCACAATTTGAGCGGTAAGATCATTGCTTTTGCAGGTCGTACCCTTTCTAGCGACAAGAATCAGCCCAAATACATCAACAGCCCCGAAACAGAAGTCTATGAGAAACGTAAAAACCTTTATGGTATTTACCATGCAAAGACAGCAATAAGAAAGGAAGATGAATGCCTATTGGTAGAAGGATATACCGATGTCATTACACTGTCACAAGGTGGAATAGAAAATGTAGTAGCTTCATCTGGTACGGCTTTAACTTCCTCTCAAATCAGATTAGTCAATCGATTTACAAAAAACATCAAGGTAATATTTGACGGAGATTCCGCAGGTATTGGTGCAGCATTAAGAGGTCTTGACATGATCCTTGAAGAAGACATGAATGTGAGGCTTGTTTTATTGCCTGATGGAGAAGATCCCGATTCATACCTAAAGAAAGTGGGATCAGATAGTTTTAGAGACTTTTTAGATGCTGAGGCCAAAGATTTTATCTTGTTTAAAACCGATCTTCTACTCAAAGAAGCGGGCAAAGATCCGATCAAAAGAAGTCGAGTCATTACTGACATAGTAAGTAGTATAGCAAAAGTACCAAATGCGATTAGTAGATCAAACTATATCAAAACTTGTAGTGGTCTACTTGATATTGGTGAAAAACTCCTCGTTACAGAAGTCAATAAGGCTGTAGACCGTATAAAAGACAGTAAATACAAAGAATACCAAAGAGAAAAATCAAAAGTAGCCCAACAGCGATTTGAACAAAAATCTATCATAGATACCAATGCTCCACCAGAAAGCATTGTGCCTTTACCAGATTTGCCTGAAGAAGAGTATAATCCAAATTTTGTGATCGGTAAAGATGAATACCAAGAGCGAGATTTGGTCAGGATATTAATAAGTGGAGGTGATGCACTATATGATGATAAGAAAAAAATTACGGTAGCCCAGTACCTGATTCACAACCTAAAAGAACACTTAGACGACTTCGACAACCCGCTGTACCGCAGTATTTTCGAAATAGCTCTCAATGCTTTGAAAAATAAACAAGAAGTTAATAGTAGACTGTACACGAATCATATTGACAGTGAAATACAAAAGCTTGCTGTTAATACGACTAGTTTCCCCTACTCTCTTGCAGACTGGGAGTCACGAGGTGTATTCTTACAAACTCAACCACATCCCGATAAGAATTTTGCCAGAGACAGCTTACAGTCTATTCTAAGGTTTAGATTAAGGAAAGCTCAAAGACTAATAGATACCATCTCCAAAGAACTTAAAGAAGAAGATAAGTCAGATGAAGATAAGATACTGAATATCAAAATACTACAACAGTTACTTAAAGATAAAAATCAGATAATGTTAGCCCTTAATCAGATTGTGAGTTAAAAGAAAAAGGGGACCTTTTAGTCCCCTTCCACAAATTAATACCTTATTGCTGCCGAATAAAATAATGAATTTTCTTCTTATATTAAATCTTAATAAACCTTATTGGCATAGTATTATTATGGACTCCAACTTGTAAAAAATACAAACCAGAGGGATAATCACTCATATCAATCGACATCCTTAAACCTAAAGTTCCAGAAGTAATTACCGAACCTACATTGTTCCTAATATGGAACTTGTCGCCGATTCTTGCGTTTTGCACAGTAATTAAACCATTTGTTGGATTAGGAGCAATAGTTATGCTTTCTAAATTAATTGATTTAGTCTCTTTAACATAACTATTTGATTCTCTATCGTTTGGTGTTTGAATTGTACCATCAGCTAGTAATTTATTCCTGTAGTTTGGAACAATAGAGTACAGTCTAGACAAGGACTCTCTATCTACACTTAAGGCAGTTGGGCTTTCTTCCTCCTCTTCAAAGATATAACTTTCTGAATAAGTACAACTGTCTGGACATGTAATCACAGCTTCATATCTCCCAATCCCATTTGTCCGAATACTTGAGCTTGTAGCGTCTGTTACGATCTCTCCTCCATCGAACGCCAACCATGATATTAAAGCTCCAGTACAAAAATCATTATTGATCACAGTAAGGTAATCACATGAAGTAGTCTCTATAACTTGATTAACTAAGTCCAAAGTAAGGCCTGCAAAATCACCCATTATAAATTTCCTAGGACCTCCTTCTCCTTCTGGATCACTTGGATTATCATCAAGCATACCATTATATTGACCACCTTTAGAAGACAATGCCGCATAAAATGAGTTATCTATTATATCGCTTGAATTTCCATTTTGGTATCTTATAATCGTGATATCTCTATCAAGCTTCATAGTATTTGTTAACCCAAATAATTCAGATTCAAGCATTTTATTGGCATCTGTAAAAATTATCATTCTTGAACTGTCAGCAATTGATGAAATGTAGTTTTCACATGCATCGATCCCTGCAAGAACGTTTGTACCTCCAGTATATGCTCTTGACATGCTATAAGCCAATGAAATATCGTTTGTATATGGGATAACTACTTGTTGTTGGGTAGTAGAAGCAAATTGAACAACAGCATAATTTACGCTAATGCCAGATGCTGCATATCCTTGCAATATTAGGCCAACTGTGGTTTTCATTTTAAACCATTCTAAAGCATCTACGCTGCCTGAAACATCTAGTAAAAACACGTATGACTCAGAGATCGACCCTACTTCTGTCTCCGTAGCACATACCTCTTCAATTAATATTTCCTCTTGATTAGTAATACCAATTGTGACATTGTTGACACCTACATATACGTCCGCTATGGCTATCTGATGCTTACAGTATTCTCCAAAAGAATCGTAGTCTGACGAAAATTTCTGCTCAGACACAGTAGTATATCTGGTCATGGCACAATCAATATTTTCCTCTGTCAAGGCTTTGTAAGCCTCCCAGTAGGTCTGCTGGATAGTATTCGTACCACCACAAGGTATTGTCCCAAAACAGAACTGTGTCAGATCATTAAATCCACCTTGAGTATTTTGTAATGGAAAATTTTGGTTGTCATAAAAACACTCTTCTGGATCGTCTGGATCATGCGGGGTAGTAACCCATACCATACAATTAGGCTCGCTATACACTGGATCTCTCTGATTGAGCATGTATTGAGTACCGTTACTCCAAAGCAGGTAATTATTAAATTTGGACCACTTATTGTGACTTGCTTGAAGATTAAACACAGGACTTACAGAGGGGTAACTTATATCAAAGTCCGTCTGATTGTTTTCAAATGTATTAGGCCTGATCTCCCCATCGGTAGATTGAGCATTGATCTCCCCATCTATGGATAGAAGTATATTAATTCCTTTGATTCCATAGATATTATTATTCAATCCAGAGCACAACATTTCTACAACAGCCCCAAATTTAAACACTGCTCCTGAAGGATGGTCATTGATATGTATACCACTAAAAGTATTGGAAATGTAACTGCTCACCATCTTGACAGTACTATTCATGATGCTTTTGATCCCATTGTTACAATCGTTAATATAGGTATCCTCTAGATGTATGATGGATGAATTAGCAATATATATAGCGGATGCTTCTGACTGTAGTTTTGGATTGAGCCCTACTTTAAATTGATCAAAGGTGCTTTGTTTGATAAATAGGTATCTAGACTCATGCATGCTAATCCCCTTATATATACGCTGGGATACTTGAGGGAGATTAAATAGTGGTGCCTGTGCCTTAAAGGTACTGCTCTCCACTCGTATACGATTACAATTATGAGCCGTAATACACTCAGACTTGTATGAGATAGACATATCGGTATTTGAGATCGTACCAGAAGCAATAGTTGGCTTAAATATCGCATCTTCCCATGTCGAATGGCTAATGTCAAAGGTACCTGTATTGATCGTAACATTGGTAGATGCGTCATGAATAGACTGACTACTAATTTTAGATCTTGTGATCGCTAGGTCGGCATCCACGACAGATACATTATTAGATCTCAGGTAAAAGTATGCTCCTTGTATATTTAAATTTGTTTGAGTCGGATAGTCAAACTCACTGATATAGTAACTGATATGGTCAGTCCCATGTCCAATGAATGTCCCACTATCTGCATTGAGTATTTCTATATTTGATCCTTCTTTCATCCACATATATCCCGCACCACCAATGGCAATTTCACCGCCGTCTAGTACTAAAGCACCTTCGAGTTCTATTCGAGATTTAGCTCCTGCGGTTGGGTATTGGACACTTGGCAGTCCATCCTCCAGTATGATCTCTGCTCCTGGCTCTACGATGAGCTTGCCTCCTTTTTCGATGAGGATTTGAGCCTTTCCTTTTAGGTGTACATTGGCTCCAGCTTTGATCCTCAATACACCATCCTTCTGCACCGTGATACTTCCGTCTGGCTCTATGGTGGTAGAAGAGCCAGCTTGCAGTGTCACCAAGCCTCCTTGCCATACGTCTATGTTTGAGTGAGGATGAACTAGCAGTGAGCCCGCTACATTATTAAGCTCTGTGTCCTTCATCACATGTAGCGTAGCATTTTTTACGCTGCTATTCACCGCTGTGCCTACGATCATCTGCCCACCAACATTGATATTAACAATGGCTTCATCAGGTGTGCAGCCTATTCCTGCTAATACTACTTCAAAGTAATTTTTCTGTGATGGATTCTTGCTTTTAGGTACAGCTGCATTTCTATAAGAAGTAGCTCCTTCTTGATTGATCTGCATGACACCTCTACTGTTGATCTCACAAGACGGCATTTTTTTATAATACAGCCCAAAGTTATATATTTCACCACCAGCAAATGGCATCGGCAACTCCGATGGCTGATCGGGGAGATTGATGTCTTTTTGGGCTTCTAAGAAGTTAATATTGGTAGGATTGGCATCTACATGGGCTTCGTTAGCTCCAGAAGGGAGATATATTTCGTCAAATGGTGTTAGATTAAAATCCCTTCTTACTCCATCAGTTGCTAATAAATCACTAAAATAATCAGGCGGATTATAACCAATGGTATGTGCTGTGGGCATGAAGCAGGTGGCGTCATTTCTACAAGTAAATGTAAATATAGTAGCGTCTTCTAGTGCAGGTATAATAGAGCTGGCTATATCGTTACGCTCACAGCCAGGCATGGCATCATAGGAGGGATAATTATCAGGATGTGTGTTTTTTAACCTAAATGTATTGAATCTTTTATGCTGCTTATCTGGTACTCCCACACTTAACAGCTCTCCATCAAAATTGCCTGGTAATGAATACATATCTACCCACACTAAGCCATCATCAATTGCTAAATCGAGTAATTCTAGTGTAAGAGCCGTACCGTTTGATGCTAACCAAAACCACCATGGATAATCTATTTCATTAAAATTAGTAGCTTTAAGGATGCAGTCACCTGGAGAAAACTCTTGTGGTCTTCCTGTACCTGAGCCATTGGCTATAGCTATATTGTACGTAAACTTTGGATAGCCCAGAGCAGCCATTTCAGCTACAAAACTCTCCCTTAAGCAGTCAAAATCATAAGCAGGATTTATTTGTGAATAAGGAGTTACATTTGCCGGAAACTCATTCGCATAAGACTTAACATCGACGCTAATCTTGCCTGCTTGCCATTCTTTGTAAAAATGAGTCATCAGCATTTGATGAGCAGCTGGTTTGTTGAGGTCCAACCATTTTTTACCAATTTCTTCTTTGGCTTCATCTGGTCCAAAATTAGCATTAAACCATACAAACCCTTGAACTGCTAATGGTATATTGGCTCCTAAATGAGGAGAGTCATAAGATATATAAGTACGAGTATCATGATTGATACCTCGCTGCTCCATGGTAGCTAATGCCCATCTAGCTACTTGACCGCCCATACTTAGCCCTACTACTACATTTTCCTCCCCACATTGCTTGAGTTCGTTTACTTTTTCGATGGCTTTTATGACTAACTCTCCATTCTTTTGAATGTAATCGGTACCATCTTTAAAATCTATTAATACAATATCAAAAGCATCCATTTCTGATTCTGTTAGATTTTCGATCATCTTCGGATAATTTCTAAACAACTCTTTAGCTACACCCCCACCTGTTAGTGCTGTTGGTTTGGTTTCAGTTAGGCCTTGTATTACATTTTCCCACCCATTGGATCCGTATCTTACAACTTCTCCTGTTTCTGGATCGACTACTGCATTTTCATCAAAGTCAATGCCTTCTACCATGATGATAGGTTTGACTAGTTGAGTGTGTCCTTTGCCATACTTTATGTACAAGTTGGCTTCACCAGAGGATGTAGCGGTATTGTACTTATCAAGACAAGTACCAGCAGCCCAATCATAAGCACCACTGCATGGAGGTGCATAATCTTCAATTGAAACCGTCACGATTTCATCGGGTGATTCGTACGAATAAGATTTACCATAGTCGTTGGTAGTTGGTTCATTAGAAACCCTGTAAAGATTTAGTGTACTCCAAATAACACCATAATTATCATTATTGCATGGATCACCTACAATCAAAATTTCATTATTCCCTAATTTAAGAGGCAGGCTTACAGTTTCTCCAGCAGAGACGTTTATAAATGAATTATTAAACTCAATTTGGAAAGAGTAATAGCATGAAGGCAAAGGCGGAAGTACAATGT
Source organism: Saprospiraceae bacterium (assembly GCA_037968395.1). Lineage (GTDB taxonomy): Bacteria > Bacteroidota > Bacteroidia > Chitinophagales > Saprospiraceae > JADKBO01. The sequence continues at coordinate 12,884 of JBBKVK010000177.1, forward strand.
GAAGTATATCATGTAATATGACCTTTTTATTATCCCATCCATTTGTATTGTAACCTACATATGTAATATCTCCGTTATTTTCTTCATATGAATTAGGAGTCAAGAATACAGTATTATAAGGTGTAGTTTCTGGAGCACATCCAGATTGGGCATTTGCATTAAAAATGTGGCATAGCAATGCCATGAGAAAAAATGTAATCTTTTTCATTTTAAAAAGTTTTTGGGAACACTCTACTCGGTTTATGAGGATGTTCGGGTTAATGAAATAGTAAATCTGTGATTTACGTAATTGAATTAATCCTGATCTTGCAGTAGGGTTAATGAAATAGTAAATCTTTAGATTTACTTAATTGAATTAATTGCCTCTAAATCGGCCGCTTTGGAGTCAGTTATATTAATATTAAAATACTATTTTTAGCTCTGTGGTGTCGAAAGGTATACAAAATATAGAATCAACTACACTTTCACTATGTTTTTGGTCTATAGTATATGCATAAATATTAAACCTATTAGCCCTTACAAGAATGAACTCTTCATAACCTGTAGTTGTTTTAACACTAGTAGGTTTTGTGGGGAAATCAGCTGCAATAAACCCCCCCACCACATTCGGATCATTCTCCACCACGACATGGAGGGTTCCTTTGGGGTCTAGATAGAAGTCTGGGTTGGAGTTTGCACCTGATGGGGCGATCCCTTTTGTCTGAGCTAACTTTTTGGGGTCATTAATATTATAATCAAGGATCTCAAAATACCTGTCTTTAGTAAAATTTCCTACTCTATAGTAGTCAGCATCATCCGCACAGATGGTAAATCTACCATCCTTACCTGTCACGGCTGTGCCTGCACTAAAGGTAATTTCTGGCTCAAATAGTCCTGTAGCCTTGCCTCCTATGATCTCTACTTCTACTCCTTCCAGTGGTAGTTCACTGCCATTTTCTAATACTCTTCCTTTGAGTAGGGTGCCGTCTTTAGTGCAGGAGGTGAAGCACAAGAGTAATGTGATAATGGGTAAAAGAAAAAATGAGTTTTTTGAGTGTACTATTTTAATTGTTTTCATATTGGATGTTTTAATATTACAAAGATAATAAATAATTACGAATCATATGCTAAATGATTGATATTTAACATATTAGATCACTATTAATATAAGATTGTTTTAATATGAACTTTCTGTTACGATACATTATTTAAACTCATTTTGCTTGCCCCTGCCCTAAAGTCGAGCTTGCCGAGATGCCGAGCTCGCCGAATCAGGTGGCAAAATGCAGTAGTTGTATTTATCGATTGAATGTTATTTGAGCTACGGAGTGCCTCTCCTCCCTTTAGGGTTGGGGCAATGAGAGGTTATATCTTTTTATGCCAGTAGAAAAAATGTAATCTTTTTCATTTTTAGAAAGTTTTTGGGAACACTCTACTCGGTTTATGAGAAGGTTCGTGTTAATGAAATAGTAAATCTACCCTGAGCTTTTACCCTGAGCTTGTCGAAGGGTATAAACAAAACAAGCGACCAATATGATTGATCGCTTGCTTATTATGTCTAATAAATTCAGAGTATTTAATACTCGCCGTAAACCGCTTTTACAAATTCGCCATCCATAAATTTTTTGGTTGGTACTTGACTTTGTAGTATTACGCCTTTCATGTTTTCTTTTACCATCATTATCGCCATTTCACATAGTGGGGCGGCGGTGGTAGTTTGGATTGCTCTAAGCATTTTGTTACCTACTTTAGATGGCATGATCTTGTATGCTTTTTCTAGTCTTCTTAATCTGCCTTGCATATCTTTACCTAGTACACTGGAGTATATTACGACATTATCTGACTCTACTGATCCAATCTGATTAAGCATTGCTTCTTCCAATACTTTGATCTTACCAGATGTGTTGTCAATACCTTCGATTACAGACTTTACCCATTTGTAATGTCCTGGATGTCTAAGTGTCTTATAATGTAGGTTACTCACTTTACCATCAAATGCTTGAGGTAAATCAGCTGCTCCTCCAGAAGTGAAGTTATCTTCATAACGTTGACCATCGATTACGATCTCTTTTCTATCTGAAAGTGAAGGAATGTTTGTTGTTTTATAGTTTTTAACTACTAGTGCATCTTTGATGTACTCCGTTGCAACTCCGATTGGACTCCAAGTAAATGCATAGAAATGTGGTGCAGGAGCATGATCCGACAATGCACCTACTTTCATAGTCATTTCATCCAAAGTCTCCACACCATATTTGGCGACAAAATCCTCATATAGTCTACATGCCAATACATTGATAAATCCTGGTGCAAGCCCAGTTTGTAATGTGAATCCTTTATTTGCACCTTTAGCAAGTTCTTTAATTTGATCGGTTTCTGCTACATATTCTGTTAGGTTGGCATAGTGACAATCATTGTCTAATGCCATCTGTGCCAATCGCGGTGCTTGACTGCCTGGGAGGCAATCCAATACAACATCACTTTTACCAAGAGCAGATACCAAATCATCACTTGATCCTTTCATTGGCATTAACACTCCAGTTACTTTAGTCAGCTGGGTGCTTCCTTCACTTACAAATTTTATAGCATTCTCAAGAGCTGTTTGGCTGATGTCACCAAATATTATTTCTGATTCAATACTGTTTGATTCCGCTAAGATCAAACCTGCAGCTTGACCAATTCCCCCAGATCCTGCGATAAATATAGTTACTTTCATCTTTTAATTTGTGCTTTAACGTAATTTGGCGATTAGCCTAAAATATTATAAAAATTTGGACGCAAATATATAATGATTATCTTCATTAGTGAACTAAAAGATAATGACATTATACATCAAAGTTTTTTTTGAAAAAGATCATTATATTTAATGAATTTAATAGAAGGCAGTTTGGGATAGAATTAGTTTTACATTTAGCTCAAAATCCAAAGCAGAATATCAGAATTCATACTAAATTCCAAAATATTTAATCTTTTAACGTATTGGATTTGTTTTTTATATAATCTACAATTCTTCGTACAGTCTTTCGTCTTATTGCCAATTCTATACGTGAGTCTATTCTATTTAATGTATAAAGAAATTTAAAACTGATTGCATCCTTATTAATGCTTTCAATTCTAAGCACAAAAGAGCTCTCATCAATTTGATCTTTAAACTCTTCGAGTTCTTGGATCAAAGCTCTTTCAAATATATCGACAGAATCGAGTGATTTAATGTCAATTTCAAATGGAATGGAGACCCTTCTTTTATTTCCTTTAGTGTAATTGACAATTTGCCCAAAGAATATTTTACTATTTGGTAAGATTAATAACTCACCATCTTGTGTAAGTATATGTGTCTTTGTCAGTGAAAAATCTTTTACTGTACCTTTTTGCTCATCAATATTGACATGATCATCAATACTCATTATATCAGAAAAACTAATCAAAAATCCACTTATCACATCACTAAAATACTCTTTGGTAAGAATCACAATTGCCGCAGCAACAATACTAATAGATGTAAAAAACTGAGTAATACTAATATCCACAATTTTAAGACTAGAGTACAGTATGGAAATGAATATTAGTAATATATACGAGTTGTTAACAGCTGCAATAAAATTATCACTTCGATTGTAAGGGATTTTTTTTCTTCGTCGATAAGCTTGTAGGAGTACTTGTAATATTAAGCTAGTAATCAAAAGAAATATAGCCGTATTGAAGAATACTTTTACACTAACGCCAAAAATCTTTTCACTGTGACCTAGTATATTCTTTAGTAAAACTAGTGCTGAGATAGCACATATTTTAATTATAAAAATTATATAAGTATTCCTCCTTAAATTCATTTAATATTGATGTTTGCCTCTACTCCACCCTTTGTGTTCGAGATACTTAACTCCATCTGCTGCTGCTGGTTCTTCTAGTTGAGTACCCATAGAGTCATTCCACCTATTAAGGTATCCAAATAATGCTACTACACCTAAAATCTCTACAATCTCACCGTCATCCCAATGTTTTCTTAAGTTTGCATGGTGTGTTTCAGATACAGAATTTGGCACAGTGGATGCCGCAATGGCAAAATCAAAGACAACTCTCTCGGCATCCGTAAAACAATCCTCAGTTTTATAATCCCAGATTTTAGCTAATTTCTCTACCTCTGCTCCGTAACGATCTGCAGCTCTAATGGTATGTGCTTCACAGTATCTGCATCCTGTAGTCATGCTAGATAGGTATGACAAGAGTCTTTTCAGACTACTTGTCACTCTTCCTTTATTTTCCATTACAGCTTGATTCATCTCTAGAAATGCTCTAGCTATCCTAGGACGGTGCATCATAGTAAAAAGACTATTGGGTGTAAAGCCAAGTGTCTCTTCGTAAAATGCAGCCATGTCTTGAGTCTCACTGCTTGAATTTTTATCTATTGGAGATACTAATGGTTTTCTCAAACTTGATATTTTTTATAATTCTCAATAAATAAGTTTTTCAATTTTAAAGCCATTACATCATAATCAGCTTCGTTCTTCCATGTATCTCTTGGATTTAAAATGGAATTAGGTACATCTGGACATTGTGTTGGAATAGAAAGGTCGAATATATTGTCGTTTCTGAATTTCACCTTGTTTAAATTACCTCCTAGAGCAGCCTTAATAATAGCTCTAGTGTAGGCAAGTTCCATTCTAGAACCCTCACCATATCCTCCACCTGACCAACCAGTATTAATTAGCCACACATTTATCTTGCCATCTCCTTGAGTAACACCTTCATCTATTTTCGCTCCAAGCATTTCTGCATATTTGGTAGGATGAAGTGGAAGAAAAGGTGCTCCAAAACATGCAGAAAAAGTAGCCTGGGGCTCGGTAATACCCGCTTCTGTGCCAGCAATCTTGGCAGTATATCCATTGATAAATTGATACATAGCTTGTTCTTTAGTCAGCTTAGAAATAGGAGGCAATACTCCAAATGCATCACATGTCAAGAAAAATATATTCTTAGGAACATCACCTCTAGAATTATACATAATGTTATCAATATGATATATCGGGTAACTTACTCTTGTATTTTCTGTTATTGAAGTATCTGCATAGTCAGGAGTAACATTATCTGGTTTGTAACCTATATTTTCTAATAATGCACCAAACTTTATTGCTTTAAAGATCTGTGGTTCTTTAGCTTCCGAAAGATCAACTGTCTTAGCATAACAACCCCCTTCCAGATTATATATATTAGAAGTGGACCAACCATGCTCATCATCTCCTATAAGTCTTCTATCAGGATCATTAGACAAGGTGGTTTTACCTGTACCAGATAGTCCAAAAAACAATGCAGTATCACTGTCCTTACCTACATTTGCCGAGCAATGCATAGATAATACATTTCGCTCTTGAGGCAGTACAAAGTTTAATACGGAAAATATTCCTTTTTTAATTTCACCAGTATACCCCGATCCACCAATAAGTATCATCTTTTTTGAAAAATTGATAATACTATAATTATCTTGTCTTGTTCCATGAATAGCAGGGTCTGCTTTTACGCCAGGAAAAGCTAAAATAGTCCAGTCTTCTTTAAAGTTTTGAAGTTCTTCTTCTGTAGGTCGTAAAAACATATTGTAAGCAAATATGCTCTGCCATGTATATTCGCCATATGTCTTAATGTATAATCTGTATTTATTAGATGCACAAGCATAAGAATCCCTGCTAAATACTTCATCTAGACCGTGAGCATAAGTCAACGTTTTTTCTAATAAAGCATCGAAATGTGCTTGAGAGATTGGCTTGTTGATATTTCCCCAATTGACTGTATCTTTAGTGATCTCGTCTTCTACAATGAATCTGTCTTGAGGAGATCTACCAGTAAATTTACCAGTAGTAATTGCTAAAGCTCCAGAGCTACTTAGTTTACCTTCTTTCTTTTCGATTGCTCTCTGTACCAAGGCAGCTGGCAACCAATTGTGTTTGGCATTTTTAAAATTAAACATAGTATTTTATTGATTTAGATGTTGGAGCAAAGCTACAATAGTTTTTCGTCCAAGTGCAAAATTTTCTATATAGAATTTTATAATATGTTCTATATTTTAGTGATCTTTATTCGTGTAAAACTCACAATATGTACTAATTTAATGTTGATGTCAATTATTTCTTAACCTAATTTCTAATTGTCACAAACCTTCAATTGATTCGTTAAATTTTATAATCTTATAAGAATACCCTAGATAAATAGCACTCATATTGTGAAAAAAAGTAATTTTCCTTTTAATTGTTTAAATATCAAT
>JBBKVK010000178.1:0-5948 GCA_037968395.1 Saprospiraceae bacterium
CAATTTCAATTGTGTCATTATTGCATGTATATACTTTTGACGCTAAACATTATTTATTAGTAAGGAAGTTAGGGATTTAATTATTCTGAAATTACCTATTTAAATCTGAAAAATATCAAAAAGCAGAATGTTAGTATAGGTCCAGAAGAATTGCAGAAGAAAGAAATTAAGCACTTCCTTTTAGTAATGATTACATTTACAATTGGCATGGCAATTTTACTATTCTATGATGTTAGTGCTTGGTGGATTTGGTATATATATTTCTTAGTCTGGACACTTATTGAGGTTAAAATCGCAAAAAATATTAAATTAAAGTGGTGGTATTGGGTTATTATTATTTCAGTAATAATATCTATTGACTGGATTGTTTTAGAGCTGATTGAATTTATAAAAAATTGACAGCACCCTACTAAATGATTAGCCAACCTAAATCAGTCTGTCTTTAAAGTTTATACAATGACGCATGATATTACTTAATTTTGATTGCTATAAGATGAAACCACCGTCACTGAATTAATTTAATCCAAAATACCTCATTCAAAATTATGCTATTAATCTTCAATCAAACTTCATATCTTTAACCCATTATGTGTTGGGAAATCTATTGACTAATGAAGACAATAACCATAGGCTCTTCAGAAAGGTAGAGTAACAGGTACAATTGCTTTTTTATGAATTGTAGGTGGATAAAATAAGTAACTATTTATAAAGAAAATAATATGGACTTGATAAAAAGTATTTTAGAATTTGAACTATTGAATATTAATAAATATAGTTTGAAAGTCTCAAATTTAGTTATTGCATTACTAATTGTAGTAATAACGAAGGCTATCTTAATGTTGATAAAGAGGTCGTTATTTAGAAAAAAGAATAATCAAGAATTTAATGGCGGAAATACGCAGTCTCTTTATCAAATCATAAAATATATTGTTTGGGTAGTTGCTATCGGTTTTATTCTTGAATCAATGGGAGTTAAAGTCACTCTTATAATTGCTGGCTCTGCTGCCTTGCTTGTAGGAATAGGACTTGGATTACAGCAAACATTCAATGATATTATTTCGGGAGTCATTTTGCTTTCAGAAAGAACAATAAGAATAAATGATGTTTTAGAAATTGATGGAGATATTGTAAAAATACAAGAAATCGGTTTGCGTACTTCTAAAGCACTAAATACGGATGATATATCAATCATAATTCCAAATTCTTTAATTACAACAAATAAAGTAATTAACTGGAGTCATCAAACAAGGCAAAATCGATTTAGAATCGATGTTGGTGTAGCCTATGGAAGTAATATAGAATTGGTTATTCACATTCTCGAAGAAAGTGCCAAAGAACATCCAGAAGTTGATGGCGAAAAACCTACAGAAGCAAGACTTGTTAACTTTGGAAATTCATCGTTAGATTTTCAAATACTATATTATAGTGATACGATTTTTGGCTCAGACAGGATGAAAAGCGATATTCGCAGAATAATAAACCGAAAATTTAATGAGAACGACATCACTATCCCCTTCCCTCAAATGGATGTATATATAAAGTCAAATCCCAAGTGAGAATGATTGAAAAAAGTGTCATCTAGAAAGTAGACCAAAAAAACAACTCCTATTTATATTTACTGTAATCAACTATCAAAGCTCAAGACAAATGTTGAAAAGTGAGATAAATCATATTTGTCTATGACTCTAATCAGTGCAAATTATGCTTTATATATTTAATTTTAGACTTATAGAAAAGTAGAGTTGATCAATTTAATGATGAGACTTCTTATGATCTATATCTTTATTGACTAAAAATAAAAATTAATGACAATTAAAAGCAAATTAGAAAAATTGGCAGCTGAAAAAAGTGAGCCTTGTGTAAGTATTTCACTAAATACACACAGAACACACCCTGAGAATTCACAAGACTCAATCCTATTAAAAAACCTCCTAAAGGATGCAGAAGACAGAGTAATACAAGAATTTGGCAAAAAAACAGTAGCATTATTGTTAGACAAAATTGAAACTGTATCTAGTGAAATAGATGTTAACCATAACTTAGATAGCTTGCATATTTTCCTTTCTAATGATACAAAAGAAATTATAAAATCTGCATTGCCTGTAAATCAAAATGAAGTGCATATTTCTGAAACTTTTGCCATTAGACCTTTGATAAAAGTGTTAAACAGAAGTGAAGAATATTTAATGTTGCTACTATCTCAAAATGGAGTGCATTTATATACAGCCATAAACGATGGTATTACATCAGAAATCAAGAATGATGATTTCCCATTTTCAGAAATACGTAACTATACAGCTCATTCCAATAAAGCGAAAGATACGCACCATGTGGACGATACATTACATGAATTTCTGAATAAGGTAGATAAAGCAATGTTAAAAGTTCATCATGAAACTCATTTAAACTGTGCAGTAATAAGTACAGAAGATAACTACAGTGGGTTAATGCAAGTGGCAGACAATCCAAAAGTATATCTTGGACATACAATAGTAGATAATCACGATACAGCTATCAATCAAATTGCAAAACGAGGTTGGGAAATTATAAAAGTAAAGCAACAACAACAAAGAGAAGATGCGGTCAATGAACTTAAAGAAGCGGTATCAAAAGGAAATGTATTGACCGATTTGCAAGAAATATATCAGGCAGCGTTAGAAGGTCGTGGAGATATTTTAGTCGTCAACCACGATTTTGAACAACCCGTATTGATGTCATCAGAGAAAACGTTTGAATTGGTCACTGATGTTACTAAACCAAAAGTTATTGACGATATCACGAGTAATATTGCTTGGGAAGTTATGTCAAAAAAAGGTCGAGTAGTTTTCGTAGAGCCAGAACAATTGAAAGGTATGGGTGATATTGCATTGAAAACTAGATACTAGAAGTTTTTTCTTTTACAAGGGTTGGATAGTATTTCGGTTATCTACCCTCTTCATACATGAAGATATTTTTATTAAGAATAATCACTTTTCTAACAAATGAAGCAATCAGTAACTAACATACATTCTTGTTTATTTTTTAAGATCATTGAAGAAAATTCTATATAAATACATTGAACAAGAATATGCCTAAAATCAAAGAGACTAGCCCATCCATAAAGTTTGGCTAGTCTCTTTAAGTTTATAATTTACCCTTAATTAATTTGGTGGAAGAAGGACTTTATCTATAACGTGGACATATCCATTTGAAGCTTTTACTGTACCTAATACTTTGGCTTCATTTACGTAGGTGACTCCATCTTTTACAACTACTTTTACTTTATCTCCAGTAGCTTGTCCTATACCCATAACACCTTTTATATTGTCGCCGGTATAAGAACCAGGTGCAGCATGAAAAGTAATAATGTTTGCTAATGTAGCTTTGTTTTCTGGTTTTAACAAGTCATCTAAAGTACCTGGAGGTAATGCCTCAAATGCGGCATTAGTAGGTGCAAAAACAGTTAAAGGACCAGCATTTGTTAAGACATCCTGTAGCCCAGCAGCAAGAACACCTGCCACCAAAGTTGAGTGGTCTTCAGAACTTAAAGCAACTTGAAGGATGTTTCTTTGTGAAACATCGTCGACTACCCCAGATTGCCCTTTCAGCTTTGTGTAATCAATACTTGCAGTACTACTATCAGTATTTACCTCATTAGTACCTGATTGTTTACACCCTATGAAGAAAAAGCAAAGGACGATTGCTAAATTTAAAAACAATAATTTTTTTGTCATGATATGTTATTTAAAATAAGAAAGAAATTTGAGTTTTAATCGATCAAATATAAGTAAATATATTTACTATAAAGATATAAATACCTTTTTATCTTTATATAATTTTCTGTTTTGTATACATAACGAAGTAAAATATAGTGTGTGAATCAATTCATTTAAATTTATTAAATTTTTGACATCTATAAGTCTATATTTTACCTTCTTACATTCTTTAAACTTCCTTTGACTTTTATCGCTTTAGCTGTATCTTTGTGTCTTTATAAAAAAAGTAAGAGCAGCAATTTCATGAAATATTTTTATCAATAAATTGTTTTTCTAATTATTCATTAAGTATTAAAGATGGAAGCACTTGACATTATATCAGAATGGCTGCTAGCACACCCAATAGCAGGTAATATTATTAAATATTTGATATGGGTAATTGCAATATTTTTTGCTATCTCTTTTTTGCGTAGATTATTAAAGAAAAACCTTCCAGATACTTCGGTTAGGTACAAGTCTCAGAAAGGAATCGAGATACTTGGCTATCTAATGATAATTATATTAACAATCTCTTATTTCACTGGCAATATTATGGATTTCACCCTTGCAATAGGGCTATTGACCGCTGGGATAACCATTACACTTCAAGAGTTAATTTTGAGTATTGCTGGCTCTTTTTACATATTCTTTGTTAAGGTCTATAAACCAGGTGACAGAATCGAAATTAACGGTATTAAAGGGGACGTAATAGACATAGATAGTATTTATACCACCATGATGGAAATTGGTGAATGGGTATCAAGTGACAATTATAGTGGAAGGATTGTTAAGCTAAGTAACTCTTTTGTTTTTAAAGGTGCCATTTATAATTATTCGCAAGATTTCCCTTTTGTGTGGGATGAATTTAATCTGCCAATCAGATATGGATCTGATATAGAGCTAGCTAAATCGATTATTGTGGGCATCGCCTCTGAGACTTTATCCAAATATGTTAGCGAATCGATGTCTCAATGGAAAGAAGTAGTCAATAAATATTACATTGAAGATGCTCAAGTCGAACCCTCTTTAGCCATAACAATGACTGATAACTGGATACAATTTAATATCAGGTATATTGTAGATTATAAAAAAAGGAGATACACCAAAAATATATTAAATGAAAAAATCGGAAAAGCCATATTAAATACAAATGGTAAAGTATTATTGGCCTCTGCCACTTTTGAAATTGTGCAAATACCAACTATTAATATTGAGAATAAATTAAAACACTGATAAGCTAACTATTAGTAATGGGGTCTCCATTTTATAAATCAAGGCTATACCCTCCCCTCTTTAAAAAATAGACATAAAAAGGACTATTTAGATAAATGCAACCCAATTATCAAGTTTATAATTTGATAAAATCCGAATTGACCAAAAAACTAAAAATGCTTAATTCAAGGTTAAAATATTTTGTACAACTATATAGTTAATACATCAATTTTTTAATATTATTTAAATAGCCTCTGCTTACTCTTACTAGATCTCCATTAGTCATAGTAATATCGTAGCTTTTACCATACCTATTAAGCTCCCTAATACAGCGTATATTAATTATTGATGATCTATGGACTCTCATGAAAATATTCTCACTTAGTTTTTCATTGAGAGACGAGATGCCATAGTTACTTAGGTATGTGTCTTGGTTGGTAATAATTTTGGAGTAGTCGCCAAAAGCTTCAATTCTGGCAATATCTGAAACAGAGATCGTAACTAATTTTTGTTTCTTTTGCACTAAAATTCGTTCTGGGTATTTTGATTTCTCAATCAGTAAACTTTCCGCTAATGGTCTTGCATTATTGTTTTCATTAAATTTAGATATTCTATCAATAGCAATTTTAAATCGATCTTTGGTATATGGTTTTAATAAATAATCAACAGCATGCACTTCAAATGCTTTTAATGCATATTGATCATAAGCCGTTGAAAATATGATTTGTGGTAGCTCTTCCAAATATGTCAATGCCTCAAAACCTGACATTCCTGGCATCTGAATATCTAAAAAAACAAGATCTGGTTTAAACTCATTGATAACCTTTACTGCATCAACTCCATTATTAGCTTCAGCTATCAAAATAAGATTAGGATAATCTGACAGGTATTCTTTAATAAGTTTTCGTCCTGCTGCTTCGTCATCAACTATTATAACCTTTCTCATATTTCAAATATTACTTTTAAACCACTGGGCAAATTATCTAAAAATTCTAATTTACT
>JBBKVK010000179.1:0-11695 GCA_037968395.1 Saprospiraceae bacterium
ACTTAAAAGTATGATTTATTTTTTCTTAAGGCATCAAAAATGTACTAAATGAAGTCAAAAGTTATTTTTTTATTATTAATTTGTGTGACTAGCCTACTTGCACAATCACAGAGATTAGATAATTCGATAGATAAAGAGGACTTAATTTTTTACAGTCTTTTTGAGGTAAGTCAGAATTCAAGTATTCTAAACACAAAAAAATGTACAAAAAATATTGCTTTAATTGATTTTCTTGAAAAGAATGAACCATTAAATTTCAATAGTTATATTGAATACGAAGGTGAAACATTAGAGTTTTCACTTCGTAAATCAAAGTTGCTTAGCGACAACTTTCAAATTAAAGATCACAGGGGCAATCAACATTCTTTTACAGGACTGTATTATAGAGGTATTGTACTTAATGATAAAAACTCAATAGTAACTTTAGCAATTGTAGATGGAGTAATTAGTCTCTGGGTAGTTATGAAGGATACTCAATTTGAAATTAATAAGGTTGGGGCCGATTACTTTTTAACTAATTCTGTAGAAACTATTAATAAACAAGTCTCTTGCTTGACAGTTGAAGGCGAAATGATTGATTTGAATAGAAATCTAAGTACTCAGAGAAATCAAGCAAATTGTATTGACATTGCTGTAGAGGTTGACTATGAGATGTATGTTGCAAATAATAATGATATTTCACAACTATCGGCTTGGGCAACTAGTGTATTTAATAATGTAGCTACTTTGTACGAAAATGAAGGAGTACCTATTTACATGTCAGGAATAGTTTTTCATACCACTCCTGACAATTATACTTCTGATTTAATTCAATCATTAAATGAATTTGTGACTTCAAATGCTTCAGGGATTCAAGGTAAATTAGCTTTTTTAATGAGTGGTAAAGCAATGGGAGGTGGAATATCTCAGGGTATTGGAGGTTATTGTAATTCATTAACTGCGTATCCCGGACCTTTTGCTATTGCTGGAGATATGACTGTGCCATCTATAGATTACCCAACCTACTCCTATAATGTAATGATTATGGGACACGAATTAGGGCATGTTATGGGATTAAGACATACTCATGCCTGTGTCTGGAATGGGAATAGTACACAAATAGATGACTGTGGTAACGTATATGCATTTGATAATGGTCAAACTCCAGAAGGTACCAATTGTTTTGACCAAAACAACCCAATTTTACCAGGGAATGATGGGACTATAATGAGTAATTGCCATTTGTTAAATAATACAGCAATAAATTTTGCTTTAGGTTTTGGCACTGAACCAGGAATGGTGCTGTATAATAATTTCATTAACGCTTCTTGTTCATTAGGGGATAATTGTAGAGATATTGTTCCCATTAATGATTTATGTATTGAAGCAATACCGTTGGTTCTGACAAATACTTGTGAGCTTAGAACCTATGACAATATGCTTGCAACAAGCTCAGGAAGCAGTCCTGGTGTCTCCTGTGGTAGTTCAGGTGCTTTGGTTGATGTTTGGTTTAGTGTTCAGATTCCATCTTCAGGCTCTGTTACCATAGAAACCGGTCAAGTAACCAACGGATTGACTGATATGGTCATCCAAACATACACAGGAACATGTGGGAACTTGACACAGCTCACATGTGACGACAATAGTGGAAGTGGCAATCATGCCCAAGTACAGTTAACGAATAGGACGCCAAATGAAATCATTCTTATTAGAATCATTGAAAACGGAAGTGATCTCTTTGGTGATTTTGGGCTTTGTGCTTATGATTCTAGTATACCTTGCCACCCTGATTTTGACGCTTTGATAGATTTCTATACTGACATGAATGGCCCTTCATGGACGAATAATATTGGATGGATAGATGGAGCTGCAAACACAGACTGTAATGTCTGTAATTGGAATGGGGTAGTTTGTAATGCGTACAATAGAGTTAGAGAAATCAACTTACCATCAAATAATTTGGTAGGTGGTCTATCACCATCTCTTGTTAATTTGCCGTTTCTGGATAAAATAAACTTATATACTAATTTAATAAGCGGAGTTGTGCCGACTTTTCTAAAAGATATTTCATTGCTAGATTATGTAGATTTAGGTTTTAATAGTCTAAACGGTAGCTTACCCACTGAAATAGGGAATTGTCCAAATTTAAGAACATTATTTATTGATAATAATAGCCTGACAGGTATATTACCTTCAAACTTAGTACTAACACCAATCACTACATTTTGGATAAATAATAATGATCTTTCAGGATGTATTCCAAATACATATTTTGAATTTTGTAATAGAAATGCAGTAGTCAATATTAATAATAACCCACTATTGCCATTTGGAGGTAGCTATTCTAACCTATGTTTGGATAGTCTCGGCGCTGATATAGACAATGATGGATTTTGTGGTGGTTCAGAAGACTGTATTGATACTGATCCTAACTCTTATCCTGGCGCTATTGAAATATGTGATGGATTAGATAATGATTGCGATACAATTGTGGATAATGGCAACTTAGCAACTGCTAACACATGGTTAGCACTATCTAATGATTGGCATGAATCACAAAACTGGAGTACTAACATTGTGCCTCAAAAATGTCATGATGTTTTTCTTACTCCTTTGAGTACTGATTCTATAGTAATATTTGCAACTAAAAATGCAATTGCTAGATCAGTTACAATCGGACAATATGCAATATTGCATATTCAAAATTTCGGAATACTGGGTTTGGATTCTGTAGGTGTTATGATTAACGATGGTATGCTTTCGGTATACGGTACAATGAATATTAAAGATGCCATATTTGGAAATAATATAAACTTATCTAATAATGGTACGATGTTAATAGGTGCCAGTGGTACGATGACTCTTGCCAATAATATTAAAGGTTTATTTAACAGCTATAGTGGCATGATTACTAATTTAGGATTACTAAATATTAATACAACTAGCAGTGTCGGTCTTGATAATTATGGTATTTTGACAAACAGTGGTACAATTAAGACCTTGAATATATCAGGTTATGAAGCAATTATGAGGCAAAATTCACAATGCATCAATACAAGTGTTGGAATATTGGATTTCTGATTTTCGGTTTTGAAATAGATTTTACATATCTTTGTATCCTTAATGTAGATGAGATTGTCCTGCAAACGATACTTCTATTGTCATAGTTATTAACTTTATTTAGGTCACAGTCAGATGATTATGGCCATAGTGTCTTTAGCAGGAATTTTGAGTTATTAAAGTTCAGTAAGACATGATTAAAAAAGTACTACACAATAAAGTTTCTCGAGAAGTATTAAAACAAAATATCCAAACGGATACTACTCCAAGAACGACACTTTCGTTTTATCAATACTTTAAATTAGGTAATCCAGAATTGTTTAGAAATCACTTATACGTCCTTCTAGATGAAATCGGTGTTTTGGGTAGAATATATGTTTCTAATGAAGGAATTAATGCACAGGTTTCTGTTCCTACGGCTAATTTAGAAAGTTTTATAGATGCGATGAATTCGATTACATTCCTAGATGGTATAAGATTAAATTATGCTATTGAAGATGACGGTAAATCATTTTTTAAATTGACAATTAAGGTAAGGAATAAGATATTGGCAGATGGGTTAAATGATGCTACTTTTGACGTGACCAATAAGGGTGTACATCTTTCTGCTGAGATGTTTAATGAACTAACATCAAAAGAAGATACTGTACTAATTGATATGAGAAATCATTATGAAAGTGAAGTAGGCCATTTCAAAGGAGCAATTACGCCAGATGTTGAGACTTTTAAAGAATCCCTTCCAATTATTGAAGACATGCTGGTTGAGCATAAAGACAAGAATATTGTCATGTATTGTACGGGAGGTATAAGATGTGAGAAGGCTAGTGCTTATTACAAACACAGAGGTTTTAAAAATGTATTTCAACTAGAAGGTGGAATAATCGAATATGCAAGGCAAGTCAAAAACAAAGGGCTTGAAAATAAATTCTTAGGTAAGAATTTTGTCTTTGATGAAAGGCTGGGAGAGGCCATTGGAGATGAAGTAATATCAAAGTGTCATCAATGTGGCGAGTCTTGTGATACCCACACCAATTGTAGCAATGAGGCCTGCCATATATTATTTATTCAATGTGAGTCATGTGCTTCAAAATATGAGGATACTTGCAGCATAAAATGCAAGGAGTTTAATACACTGCCAATAGAGTCTCAAGAATCCCTTAGACCCAAAGTGTCCTTTAATGGAACCAAGTTTGGAAAAGGTAGATATAAAGCATTACACAAAGATGAGCAATTGGTATTGGATTAATTAAGCATCTTTGTATTATAAAAATAGACATTCTGAAAAACAATTCTTATAAAATATTAGGTGTAGATCCGGGTACGAATGTGCTTGGTTACGCTATAATGCAAGTAGAAGGTACAAAAACAAATATCATCACTTTTGGTGTTATAAAACTTCAAAAACAAAAGGAGCATGTTGACAAACTTAAAGAAATATATCTTCAACTGCAAGAAATAATTGAGACATATCTACCAAAACACATGGCAGTAGAAGCTCCTTTTTATGGTAAGAATGTGCAAAGTATGTTAAAGTTAGGTAGAGCTCAGGGTGTAGCAATGGCTGCAGGCATTACAATGGGTCTACAAATAACAGAGTATGCTCCAAAGAAAATCAAACAATCAGTCACCGGGAATGGGAATGCCTCAAAAGAGCAAGTAGCTGCAATGTTAGAACAAATTCTAAAAGTAAAAATAACTAGCGAATACCTTGATGCTACAGATGCTCTTGCTGTGGCTATGACTCATTACAATCAGATGGGTTTTGGATCTGGAGTTTCTACAAAATACAAAGGGTGGGGTAGCTATTTGAAAGCCAACCCAGAGAAAATCAAATAGGATATTCAAATAAGATAGCCAAGAAAGACCAGTTAATTATTCTGAATTCAGTAAATTGTTTTGGGTGAATTAATTCAGAATCAAATACATCTCTTCCTCCCACTTATTTAACCATTACCAGTGGTTATTTTTTTTTAAAATCAAGTATTATAAAAATTTGTAATATTTAATTGATTTTGTATATTTGCACATTAATGTATAACTAACTACCATTGGTAAGTGATTAGTTTAAATATTTAAAGTTAAGTCAGGTTAGCTCTAAAAGTATTTGTTCTAAAGGATTTAGCCCAGTTGACTTCATATAGAGAATGATACTGTAGCTCGATATATATTAATTAATAATGCATTTAAAAAAGAGCAGAAATTGCTTTAATTTATTTTTTTACAAATATATATTATCTGTTATATTTATAGCTCTAAGTAGTATTGCTATAGGCCAAACTTGTGTAACCGGTAATAAGACCTGTCCAACTGTAACTCCTCCGAGTAGTATAACAGTTTGTCTAAATTCTCCGCTCACAATTAATTCTAATGTATCAGGAGCATGTAATAGGCCAGTTTGTTGTTATGATGCAGCAACATCAAATGTCACCATAAATATAGTTGGAAACCATACTTATTTGTCTGATTTAAGATATTGGGCGTTAATTGGTAATGGTCCTCAAGGAACAAAGGAAATAGTCCTTTATAATTCTGGAGCTACCCCTCCTGGAGGAACTAACCCAGTAACAGCCAATGATTATAGTGGAAATTGCAATAGTGGAGATAATTTTAATCTTAATTTTAATTTTTCTGCAGCAAGCTTCATGCCTAGTATTTGTACTATGGGTGCACCTCTTACTGGTACTTACAAACCAGAGTCTCCTGAATCAATACTAAATGGCATTGATATAGCTTCATATAACTGGACTGCTCAAGTATTTGATTGTGTTGGTGCTGATGTTGGAGCAGTAACATTAGCAACACTTACTGTAACAAACCCAGATTGTAACGATGATTGTTTAACTTGTGGAGGTAGTTCATCAGCAGGTGTTAAGACTTTTACTTTTTCTGGTTCGGCAGCAATGAATGACAACTCTTGTTCAAGTGCAACTGCTGCAACAGTATCATTTACTCCATTAATCGTGGCACCAGTTAGGACAGTAGTGTGGAATGGCCCTGGAGCAACCAATGTAGTTGGAGATACATATTCACCGTCAACAGCAACAGCAGGTACTTTCGTATATACAGCAAAGCCAAGATGCGATGGGGCTGACTGTACTCCTTGTAATACCACAGTATGTGGGACCACGCCAACTCCTGCTTCCGTTACAGTTAATGTTATTGCTACACCAGTAGTAAATGCAGTTTCTAATAAGGTTTTTTGTTCTGGAGATGCTGTGCCAATTACAGTATTTAGTGGCACTCCAAGTGGAGTTGTTTTTAACTGGACGAGAAGTGGGACAAATTTAGGATTGGCCGCAACATCAGGTACAGGTAATATTCCTGCTTTTACTGCTGCAAACACTGGAACTACAGTCTTAACTAATACTTTTACTATTACTCCTTCTGTCACCTCTGGTGGTGTTACTTGTACAGGATCTGCAATTACTTTTACAATATCTGTTGGGCCAAAGCCTACAGTTAGTGCTGTTTCTAGTCAAACATATTGTGTTAATAATACAGTGCCATCTACAGTGTTTTCAGGGTCTCCAACTGGAACAGTTTTTAACTGGACTAGAACTGCCGAATCGATTGGCTTAGTGGCTACTAGTGGCACAGGCAATATTCCTTCATATACAGCAACTAATACGGGTATTACACCAATATCTAGTACCTTTACTGTAACACCTAGTTTTACGTCTGGAGGAATCACTTGTACTGGTGCCCCAATCAATTTTACTATCACCATCAACCCAACTCCTACTGTAAATTCAGTTTCAAGTCAAACAGTATGTCCATCGGCAATGGTAAGTGCAATCAATTTTACGGGTGCTGTAACTGGCACTACATATTCTTGGTCTAGAACCTCTGGTTCAATTGGCTTAGTGCCCACATCAGGAACAGGTTCTATTCCTTCTTTTACAGCCACGAATCCAAGCACTTCCGCTATTACTAGCACTTTTACAGTAACACCTCAATACTCAAATAATGGTGTATCTTGTTCAGGTACACCAACTATGTTTTCAATAACAGTTAATGGAACGCCTACTGTAAACCCTATCGCTAATGTTGCTTATTGTATTGGAATTACTACAGTTTCAATTCCTTTTAGCGGCAGCCCAGCAGGTAATTCTTATTCATGGACAAGAACTTCAGAAAACATCGGACTTGTGGCTACCTCAGGAACTGGTGCAATCCCATCTTTTACTACGACTAATGCTGGGACGACCTCGATCTCAAGTACTTTTACAGTTACTCCAATGAATACTTCTGGTGGGGCTACATGTAGTGGAGCGCCTATAACTTTTACAATTACAATAAATTCAAGCCCGATGCCTAATATTTCTGGCTTTCTTAATGTTTGCCCAGGATCTATGGTCAACTATGATGGACTTCCTTCTGGAGGTAGTGGTGTTTATTCTATGCATAATTGGACTATTGTAAATGGTGGAGGTACCGGAATAACTGGCGGAAACCTTATGAATACGAATATGCAAGTCGTATCATTGGATGCAACTGGATTAGTTGAAGGTACGTTTACTTTGAGGTATATTGTAACAGATAATAATGGATGTACGGGATCTCAAGATTTTGCTGTTAATATTACGGATGACTGTACATACGGATTTCAGATTGATGACCCATGTATTTGTAATGATGATGCAGATGTCAATATGGATAATGGTACATTTATGGAACTGGTAACTGTAAGTTTTGCAGGAGGATCTGCATTACCTTCTGGTCAAACGTGGACAATAACATCTATTAGTGGAGCATACGCTCCTTCTCCATCAAACGAAGAAACAATACCAGGACCTCAAGGAGCAGCTATTGCTACCGGGGTTACTTTAGCTTATTGCAATACTCCAGGAGGTTGTACCGTTTATAATTCTGCCCAAGGCACAACGCTGATGGCTCCATTTGGTTCGTATTATTTGCCATTAGTTCATATTGATAATGAAGGATTCGGGGTGCAAGTTGAAGGCCCTGGGCCAATTGGAGGGTTAAGTAATGTCTTCTTAGGGGTTGCAAATACATGTTTTTATCCAGAGCCATCTATCTTAAATATGCCTGCCCAAATTTGTATTAATAGTCCTGCTATTAATATTCAAGGTACACCTATAGGTACTGGAACTCCTTTTTTTAACGGAGATGCCACTTTTGTGGGTGGTGTGAATCCTCCATACACATATGGAGCCTTAGCAGGTCTTACTGATAATGCTGATGGTACTGCTACATTTGATCCTGCAACTGCGGGTGTTGGAATTCATACAATCTCTTATACTTTTCAAGATAACCCATCTCCAGGCACGAGTGAACCTGGGTGCTACGCTGCAGTAGAAGCTACAATCGAAGTTATTGGTGTGCCAAATGTATCAGCGGATTGGACGGGGGGCACTTATTGCCCAAATGCACCATTAATCAATTTAACATCATTGGTGACGGGTACTGCTGGAGGTATTTTTTCTGGGCTAGGAGTTACAGGTTCACATCCCAATTATACCTTTGACCCTGCATCTATTGGAAGCGGAGTATATGCAATAACATATACTTTAAATTCTGGCTCTTCTTGTGGTGTAGTTGCTCAAACTAATAATATAATAATTGGAGATATAATTGCTCCCACTTTTACTTGTCCTAGTACTCAATCTGTAAACCTTACTACTGACTGTGAGGGCACAGTTCCTAACTTAACTGTTTTAGTTTTAGACGAAGCAGATAATTGTACAGTATCACCTACTGTTACTCAAGGTGTTCCTAGCGGGACGATTATTAATGGATCTGTAACAGTCGATGTCAATGTGACTGATGGGACTGGAAACATTTCTTCATGTGAGGTGTTAATTTTAGCCTCGGATAATCAGCTTCCAAATGCTATTTGCAAACCCATCACTTTGAATTTGTCATCTAGTGGGACAGCAAGTATTAATCCTCAAGATGTAAATTCTAATAGCTCTGATAATTGCGGAATTAGTTCGATGTCAATAAATACATCTAATTTTGTTTGTACGAATATTGGTGCTAATAATGTTGTATTAACCGTAACCGATGGTTCTGGTAATACTTCTTCATGTACTTCTATTGTCACTGTTGTTGATCAATTCCTGCCTATGATTTCTTGTCCACCTGATGTTACTATTTCCACAAACGCTAGTTGCTTGGGAGCAATTCCTAACTTAGTTGGTAGTGCAGTTTTTAGTGATAATTGTGGAGCGACAGTAACACAACTTCCGGTTTCTGGTACGGTGATTTCGAGTTTTACACCTGTGATTATTACCTTAACAGCCACAGATGCTTCATCAAACTCATTCTCTTGTCAATTAAATGTTGTAATGCAAGACAATGTCGTGCCAGTTGCTACTTGTCAAGACATTACTGTAAATCTAAATGCTAATGGAATGGCTGCTATTACTGCAATTCAAGTAAATAATTCCAGTTCTGATAATTGTACTATCCAATCTTTAGTGCTAAATAAGACTTCATTTAATTGTGGTGATGTTGGGTCAAATAATATAAATCTGACAGTTACTGATACATCAGGTAATTCATCTACTTGTGCTGCTTCCGTTACAATTCTAGATCTGATATTGCCTACTATAATATGTCCAGTAGCACCTACTATTAATTATAGTGGGAATTGTGATGTTTTATTACCTAATTATGTTTCAGCGTCTGACATTAATGATAATTGTGGTATATTAAATGTCACTCAAAGTCCAATTCCTGGCACAACAATTATTGCTGATCAAATCGTATCACTTATAGTAGAGGATGTAAATGGTAATACTGCTAATTGTACATTTACGGTAGTATTAAATGATAATACTCAACCCACAGCTGTATGTAAAAACTTAACATTAGAATTAGACGCAAGTGGTGCAGTAGGTATAATTCCATCTGATATTGATGGAGGGAGTTTTGACAATTGTGATCCTAATGCAAATTTAACTTTAACTGCCAGTTTGACTTCCTTTGATTGTAATGACCTAAAAGTTGGCCCTATAAGTATATATCTTATTGTTGCTGGTAGTGGAGGTAGCGATACCTGTCAGTCTTTAATTACAATTTTGGATCAGACACCGCCAAGTGTTACATCTTGTCCAGCTAATATTACTGTTATGACTGGTCCTGGAACATCAACGTGTAGTGCTATTGCTACTTGGACAGCACCTATTTTTGCCGATAATTGCAGCTTTACAGTCTATGGCACTCATACTACGGGGAATGAGTTTCTATTTGGACAAAGTCTAGTTACTTTTACAGCTATAGATTTAAGTGGAAATGATATCTCGTGTAGTTTCACAGTAAATGTTTTAGACAATACAATCCCTACAATCACATGTCCTTCTACCCAAACTGTTAATCTTGGGTATAATTGCGAACATATATTGACTAATTATGCCGCTGCTTCAGTTACTTCAGATAACTGTGGATTAGCGACAATTACGCAAATACCAATTCCTGGTACTACTATTAATAGCCCTACAACTACTTCTATTGCATTAACTGTTAGTGATGATAATGGGAACACAAATAGTTGTTCATTTAATTTGATAACAGTAGACAATAGTGATCCAGTAATTACTTGTCCTAATAATATGACTGTAAATGCTGGTGCAACTTGTACAGCCAATCCGACTTTCTTAGCAATTGCTACTGATGGATGTGGCAATAGTGTCACATTAGCATATGTTCCAGCTTCTGGAAGTAGTTTTTCTATAGGCAGTACATCGGTTATTGCTACTGCTACTGATACTGTTGGAAACTCTTCTACTTGTAATTTTAATGTTTCGGTAATTGATATAACTCCCCCAACATTTACTTGCCCATCAACCCAAATGTTAAGTTTGAATACAAGCTGTTTAGCCTCAGTACCTAACCTTGTAAATCTGGTATTAGATGAAGCAGATAATTGTACGGTGGCACCATTAGTAATACAAAGTGTACCTGTTGGAACATCTATAGGTTCTGATATTGTTGTGAAAGTAAGTGTATATGATGATGCAGGCAATCATACCGAATGTGATGTTTTGTTAATGCCAATAGACGATACAGACCCTTCAGCTATATGTCAAAACATTACCGTCCAACTTGACATAACTGGAACAACGTATATTTCTGCAGATTTAATTAATAATGGTAGTAATGATAATTGTGGTTTAAGCACAATAACTGCAGCACCACTTTCTTTTAATTGTAACGATATTGGCACAAACAATGTAGTTCTTACAGTGACAGATGATGCCGGTAATACAAATACTTGTATTGGAGTTGTTACTGTTGCAGATAATGTAGCCCCAATAATTGATTGCCCATTTCCTATAGTTGTCTCTGCAAATCCAAGTTGTATGGGTTTAGTTCCAGATTTTACAACTATAGCAAATACTAATAACTGTACTACTGGGATAACCATTTCTCAAAGCCCACTGGCTGGAACATCAGTCGGACTTGGGGTAACTGTTGTTGCTGTTACGGTTAATGATGGAAATGGAAATATAAGTTCTTGTAATACTTATGTAGAAGTTGTTGATAATACAAACCCGACAATCACATGTCCCACGAGTCCATTAACTATAGAGTGTGCTAGTGGAAGTCAAGCATCTGATATTGCAGCATGGATATTGACGGCTACATCGGGGGA
This sequence comes from Saprospiraceae bacterium, assembly GCA_037968395.1. Classification (GTDB taxonomy): domain Bacteria; phylum Bacteroidota; class Bacteroidia; order Chitinophagales; family Saprospiraceae; genus JADKBO01. Next base: position 11,660 of record JBBKVK010000179.1, read on the forward strand.
TAATTGTACGACAACCCCAACGATAACGAATACATT
>JBBKVK010000180.1:0-6059 GCA_037968395.1 Saprospiraceae bacterium
TTTCAATGTCCAATAATTTCATAATTGAAGAATTCGAAGAGTACAAAGTTTTGCTTTTTAGCCACAATACTAATAAAGATATTCAACACTCCGTTGAACTACAATTGCCAGATGGTAAAGGAATTTTAAGATTCATTAGTGGAGACTTACCAAACAATTCTATGGAAAAAATAGGCAAAAAAAACATATATTATGTTTATTTTCATGTAGATAGATATTTTGCTATGATCGACATCTTGAGAAATGAAAAGCCATTATTCTTTTATTACAATCATGATAATCATGAAAGTTATGTCACGACTGGCAACGAACCAGTAGGTGAAGCTGAATAAGACAATGGTATTAATTTTGACTTAACATCAATTTATTATGATTTTAGATTTAATCACTATCCTATTAATTGCTCTTGGTTTTTATTTTGGGTATCAACGGGGCTTTATCAAAACAGTATTTGACACTGCGTCTCTATTGGTAGCAATTATAGCTGCACTTAAATTGTCACCATTAGTTATAAACATAATTAAAGAAAGTCTTAATGTGGCTCCATCCATAGCTTTTATTCTAGGGATAGTGATAACTTTTCTACTGGTAATGATCATAGTTAGATTTATTGGGAGAAAGTTAGAAGACATGTTTAAAGCAGTCAATCTAAATTTCATTAATAAATTTAACGGAGGTGCATTGCAAGCTTTATTTTTTGCAATTATTCTAAGTTATGGTGTAGCATTACTTAATAAAGTCAATGTAATTAAAGAAGATACTAAATCAACTTCTGTCACTTACCCGTATTTAGAATTGATGCCAGGCTTGTCCCAAAAACTTTTCGAAGGATTGAGGCCTGTCTTTAATGATTTTTGGAATGCAACAATGGTAGCTATGGATTCTGTAAAGAACGAAGCGGACCCTAATTCATCAAATGAATAAACTTATTGACAAGCTTACTCAGCTTTTTAAAGGTAATAATAAAGTCGATCCAATATCAATTATACACGAACAATTTGATTGGAATGCTATAAGATATAATGGGGATAAGTTGACTGATATTAAAACCAGCATTTATCAAGAATATATTGATTGGTTGCCTACAAAGACTAACAGAAATCTATTTTTGATGATGTTTGACAATGGGAAGTCTCGAGGGTACGCATTAAGGGGGTCGGTGCTTTCTGAGCTAAATAAGGATGTATTTAGCTTGATTAAATCACATATTGAGATGCTTTTAAGCCTTGGATACAGAGTAAATTTATCAGAAGTGAGCACTAATCAAACATCTCATGGGATCTTGACAAGATATCACGTTTATCTAAAACCATCTTTAAAACTTAGGCAAGGTCCAGTGGCTCATCAAATCTATGGAAATATAAATATAGAGTATAAAATAGAGGATGATATGCCGATTTATTTCAAAGTGTTAGCACATACCTATCAAGATCAAAACTTCTTACCGGCACTTCCTATGCATGAAATGATGCAAAGCTTCACACAATAGATAATATGCATTGCAAATACTGTTTCATAGTTTATATCCTATCAGATATCTTATAATTATTCCTTTCAGGGGCATTCCTGGAGATTAACTCTGCTAAGAACCCTGTCATAAAGATCTGTACTCCTACTATAATTAATAATATACCAAAGAAAAATAAAGGCCTGTCTTGTATGTTTCCTTGACCAAACCAAACTTTTTGCACAGTAAGATAAACCATAATTATTGTTCCTGCGAAGCCAGCTAAAACACCTAGTGATCCAAAAAAGTGCATAGGTCTTTTGCCAAACTTACCAATGAACATGATAGAAAACAAGTCTAAGAATCCATAAACAAACCTTGAAATTCCAAATTTAGTGACACCATACTTTCTTGCTTGGTGAGCTACTACTTTTTCTCCTATCTTTCTAAAACCAGCCCATTTGGCTATCACAGGAATATAGCGATGCATTTCGCCATATACTTCTACGCTTTTTACTACTTCGGATTTATAAGCTTTCAGTCCACAATTCATGTCATGAAGTTTCACACCAGTCATAAAGCCAGTAACTCCATTGTATATTTTGGTAGGAATTGTTTTTGTTATTGGGTCAAATCTCTTTTTCTTCCAACCAGATACGATATCGTAGTTGTCTTCTTTAATCATTTTGTATAATTCAGGTATTTCTTCAGGACTATCCTGTAAGTCTGCATCCATTGTTATGACTACATCCCCTAAGCATTCTTCAAAACCAACATTTAAGGCTGCCGATTTTCCATAGTTTCTTCTAAATTGAATACCTCTAACATCACTGTCCTTTTTAGATAATGACTCAATTACTTTCCAAGAGCCATCAGAACTGCCATCGTCGATAAACAGCATTTCAAAACTAAGCCTCATTGGCTCTAAAGATCGTCTAATCCAGCTGTGTAATTCTGGTAATGACTCCTCTTCGTTTAGTAAAGGTATTATTATGGATATATCTTTCAATAGTATATAAGTTGGTATTCAAAGACAAAATTACCATCAATTAATGTATTATCATAATATTTAATGTGTTACATAATTTTATTTTTTCATTTATATAGGCATAAAGCGTTAACATTTTCTAAATAATTATAATATGTGAAACTTAATAACGTAAATTTGCGTCAATAATTTGAACAATCAACTACTCATGATGAGGCTTTTAACTTTTCTATTTTTAAATATATTTGTAATGGGTGGCCTAATGGCTCACAATGATCATGTAGATCCGCCTGTAAGTAATATAGCTCAAGAAAATATTGCAGCTTTAAACAACTATGTAGACTTCATAAATGAAGGGACTCATGGATTATTAATTGTGGTGAAGTTGCTAGAAAATTTTAACCTAGACATTAACCAATACGTAGATTTGGCGAGTTATAAAATTAATAACTACAATAATGATGACTTGCCAAAAGACATTTTTGAAGATAAAGAACATTGGTTTTATGATGTGTCACCTTATGAATTACATGCCAAATGTCTGGCCAATGGTGCCAACCTTAAAAGTAAATCTGCTCTTGATCAAAAAGCAACTCAGTTAAAAGGAATTCTAACTAATATTAATAAGATAAGATTTGATCTAGAATCTTTGATCAAAAATAATGATCTAAAAGTTAGAGCAAACCTAACTAATGTGTACAAAAAACTGGAAGAAGGAGTTAAATTTTACGAAGACTTTTTTCATTTGCAGCGAGAGATGGAAAATATTATTTATGCTGATGCTCAATTGTATAATGAAGATTTGGGTTCGTCTTCATCGATTTATAAAGACATGAAGATATTGTATGAAACATCAAGAGACTTATTGCTTAAATTAAGAGAAAAAGAAGTTACTCATTTTAATCAAGTATTGAAATTGCAAAGTAGGGCAGTACAAGATTTGAAACAATTTTCTATACCAAATCAACCTAAATATCAAACTTCAAAATTCAAATTTAATTGGGATAATGTACTCTCTTCTGCAAGTAACTTGAATAGTTCTTTTGCACAATTTGAAACAGGGGCACCAACAGAGCAATATCAAATCTATGGCAAATACTATTATTTCTATAATGTAAATTGTATTTCGAAATTTAACAGATATGGTACAGGCATAGTATCTGGTATTAACAATACAGTTAATTACTTATCAATACCTGTTGTGAAATTTACAGAATTACCTCACTACTTTAAAGTGATATATCCTAAGAAATTAGAAAAAGTGGATTATGTTGAAGCTTCAGTTAAGCAAATTAATTATATCCCAAAAGAAATAAAAGAGAGAAAAGTAAGCTCTGGGAATAGAAAGATCAGAGTGACAGAAGACGTAGTAGAATTTATGTTTTATGATCATATGATCGTCGATGGAGACATAGCCTCTGTCAATTTCAATGGTGAATGGATCATGGAGAAGGAAGAGCTAGAATTGGCTCCGAAAAAGTTTAAGCTAAAACTTAACAGAGAAGGTAAAAACTACCTTTTACTTCATGCAGATAATATTGGACAAAGACCACCTTGTACTATCGGTATCTCATACATGATGGGAGGATCTAAAAAAGAAATCATACTCAGCTCAGATCTCGAAGTGAGCGAAATGATTGAGTTGGAGATCGTGGATTAAGTTGAAATCGATAGTTAAGGGTTAAAGGATAAAAGTTAAATGTTTTATTTAAAATCGTATAATTTCAGGTACCATTTTGATTGTTAACTATTAACTATTATCAATGAATTTTTAACTACCCAATCATTTTCTCAGGTCTTACCCATTCGTCAAATTCTTTATCTGTTAGGTAGTTTAACTTAATCGCTGCTTGTCTTAACGTCAGGCCTTCTTTGTGTGCTTTTTTAGCTATTTCTGATGCTTTGTCATAACCAATCTTGGTATTGAGAGCAGTCACAAGCATCAATGAATTTTCTAGATTTTCTTTAATATTTTGATAATTAGGCTCTATGCCTACCGCACAGTTGTCATTAAAGCTGACACATGCATCACCTATAAGGTTAGCAGAGATAAGGAAGTTGTAAATCATCATTGGCTTAAATACATTTAACTCAAAATGACCGTTCATTCCACCAATATTAATCGCTACATCATTACCCATTACTTGAGCCATCGCCATGGTTAAAGCTTCTGATTGAGTAGGATTCACTTTTCCTGGCATAATAGATGACCCTGGCTCGTTTTCTGGGATGTTAATTTCTCCTATGCCACATCTTGGTCCAGATGCCAACATTCTGATGTCATTTCCGATCTTCATTAAGGATACAGCTGCTGTTTTTAGGGCACCATGAGATTCTACAATGGCATCGTGAGCAGCTAGCCCTTCAAATTTGTTTTTACCTGTGATAAAAGGATGGCCAGTGATGTTCGCAATGTTTTTTGCTACTAATTTGTCATATCCTTTTGGGGTATTTAGTCCTGTGCCAACCGCTGTTCCACCTAGAGCGATTTCTGATAAATGCTTCAAAGTGTTTTTGATAGCGGCAATACCATGCTCTAATTGAGAGACGTAACCACTTAGTTCTTGCCCTAAAGTTAGTGGGGTGGCATCCATGAAGTGAGTTCGACCGATTTTTACCACTTTCATATAGGCTTTAGACTTTGCCCTTAACGTCTCCATTAGTAACTCCATACCAGGGATAGTAACTTCTACCAATGCCTTGTATGCAGCAATGTGCATAGCTGTGGGAAAAGTATCATTAGACGATTGACTTTTGTTGACATCATCATTTGGATGGAATGCCTTTGTAGCATCTTCCAACGAACCTCCTCCAAGTACATGAGCTCTATTGGCTACGACTTCGTTGACATTCATGTTAGACTGCGTACCACTGCCTGTTTGCCAAACTACCAATGGAAACTGTTCGTCTAATTTTCCCGCCAAGATTTCATCACATACCTTGCCGATTGCCGTTGCTTTTTTCTTATCTAATACTCCTAATTCTGCATTAGTAAGTGCAGCAGCTTTCTTAAGCACAGCAAATGCCCTGATGATCTCAATAGGCATTTTCTGCCCTCCGATCTTAAAGTTTTCTGATGATCTTTGAGTCTGGGCTGCCCAGTATTTGTCTGCTGGTACATTGATAGTACCCATCGAGTCTTTTTCCTTTCTATACTTTGACATTGCTGTGTTTTTATATTTGATTTGAATCTTTCGATAGAAAATCGATTCTACCATTGGATTCGAATAATTAATACAAAAGTAATGAAGTCAGTTAAACTATGAATTAATATCTCAAATTTTGTTTTTTAAAGTTTTATTTTATCCAATCGGAAAATTGAAATAATACCAAAATCATTAAATTTGGAGGTATGATTTAATAATATTGAGTATTTAGTTCTTTATGCTTATAGATTAATCTATAACACTTTATCATTCTACATCATAGAGTTTTATAATTATAACAACTGGTTCTTATCCAAAGAGAAGATCTCTTTGGAACGTTGCATAATAGAAAAGAAAGTTAAATTAAAAGCTATTACTACAATCTCATCTAATAAAATTAGTTTGCATAATTATTTCTTAGTTTTCAATATTTTGTCATTCTTGATTGGAATTCCGAGCCCACAAGAATTAATTAGCG
>JBBKVK010000181.1:0-8908 GCA_037968395.1 Saprospiraceae bacterium
TTAAGCAGTTCGTTTAGTCTTTCTAAATACTTATTGTCCCCACTTACTTTATAAGCCCTCGCAAGGGTCGTCAACCAATCAAACCTCGACAATTCCCAAATAATCTTAATGTCTCCTTCTCCAAAATCACTAATTTCAGTCCAGTGTTTTTCTATTTGGGTATGCTTTTTATCTTCAAATGGATTGTAAAACCAGTTGGGAACAGATCCTAAATCAAACTTATGATAGCTAAACCAGGTATATGTACCATTGTAAATTTCTTCCGCTGCAATTAGAAGTTTTTGCTCCCATTCTTTTGGGTAATCTGTTGCTTTTGTAGATCCTTTAAAAAAGGGACCCTGTATTGATTCTCCTAAAGGAAATAGCCTCTTTCTCCATCCAAATTTCAATGATATCTTATACCAAGCAGCATACGCAACATTCCAAAAGCCTAGTTTTGGGATAAGTGGGAGTATTAGTAGGAGTTTTTTCAATTGGCTTTTCAATATTATATTAATATTGGCTTTTCAAATTCAATTTGAAAATAAATCTTGAATACTTTATGTTTAAAACCATTTCTATAAGAGTTAAAATAGAATGCCCTGGATTATTAATTTTTACGATAGTTGCCAGGGTGAGACTCCCAATCCTTTGTAATTCCTGCTTTTACAGGATTGTTTAATATATATCGAATAACATTAAAATACATAATCGAGTTACGTATGTACATGTCAAAGCTCTCTTTTTCCCAAAACCGACCTGAAAGATTTAGGACTTTATTTGAATATCTAGCTGTTGGGCCCTTTATCCTTTTCATTATTATGTCCAACGTTGTGTAATTCTCTATTAATGCATTATTATTAACCGGAATAGCATCAAGTTGACTTCCTGTATCTATCAAAATATGAACATGGTTTGACATTATAGAGTAACAAATCAAATTGTAAAACTCTCCATCGAATCTATGTAGTTCCTCTTTAACAATTTGTAGTATTTCTGGAATTTTTAAATATGTCGGGCCAGATTTAATATCATCTAGTAACTTATCATATTCTGCAAAAAATAGTTTCCTGATTTTGAATAGTTCTTTGTTTTTTTCATGTTCGTCTTGAAGATCTTTTGCCTTACTGCACTTGTTTTCATAATCTAACTTTAAATCTTTTAAAACAGCAAAAGGAATACTGCCGAATAACCTAAATGTTACAAAAAAACATGCTCCTATTGGTTGAATGTGAGGAAGTCTCTGCCAGTATTCAGTTTTGATTGAATTCATTGGTAGTAATGGCGTTTCAGATTCAATTTGAAATTTAAACTTAACTCAAACTTTGCTGCTAATTGAATTAGCAGAGCCAATAAATCCGATATTTTATACCTCTACCCATGCATTACTTTTCAAGCTTTCAATGGCGGCAAAACTTGCTCTTGTCACATTTACTATTTCGTCAAATGGTATGAGTGGTTCTCCTCCATTTTTTGCAAGATGGGATAGTTTTTCAAATTGAGTTTTATGTCCTTTGTCTAGCTTTGTTTTTAGCTTGCTGAATCCTTTTATTCCATATCCAATGGTTTCTCTAAAGTTATCCATAATGATGGTTTTTTCATCAAAATAAACCTCTAACCTTTCTTTAGAATAAGACTTGCTTCCGTTTGCAAAATAATTGATTACTCCATTGTCCCCGTTTTCAAATTTTAATAGAATACAAGCATTATCTGTGTTTTCAGAAGGATTGACTCCTAATGAATTCATTGCTATGGACTTGACTTTGCTTCCACTTAGATAAACGAGTAAATCTATATAATGGCAAGCTTCACCAATAATTCGACCACCGCCCACTGCCATGTCCTGTACCCATACATTACTTGGGATAAGTCCAGCATTCATCGTAGCAATAAAATTCTTAGGAGCTGAAATTGGGCATAGGGATTTTATCTTTTGAAGGTGTGGTGAAAATCTTCGGTTAAAACCAACCGTAACGACTTTACCACTTTTTTCTTTCTCATCAATTATTGATTGTAAATCTGCTTCATTTAATGCTAAAGGTTTTTCAACAAAAACATCTTTACCTGACTTTAAAACCTTCAATGTCATTGATGCATGTAGGTCGTGCCGAGTTGTAATAGCAACTAACCCAACTTCCTTATCATTCAAAGCATCTTCAATACTCGAAGAACTGAAAGGTATGTTGTGCTTCGAGGCCAATGATTTAGATGTTAAGCCACCTTTACTTACAATGAACTTAATATCTGCTTCTTTCATTGCAGGCAGCATCGTCATCTTTGTGAAATTTCCAGCTCCAATGATGGCTATTTTACCTTTCCCTGCTTTAATTGATGCTCCTGGAGTGGCTATTGATGTAGTTGGCTGACTAAGATCATCGTACTTTAAAATACTAGCAATACTTTTTGATGCCCCTATTTCGCCATATATATCTAAAAAACTATCGAGCTCAACCACTTCTGAAATCAAGGGTTTGACGTTAATCATTTGGGTAGATATCGACGCTAAAACCGTTTCAAAATTTCGCTTTTCTGTCCATCGTACAAAAGGTAATGGGTAGTCTTGCCCTTTCTGTTCGTAATCGTCATCATATCTTCCAGGACCATAGGAACAAGACACTTGAAAAGATAATTCTTTTTCATAAAATTCTGCTCTACTAAGGTTAAGGCCTATTACGCCCACCAAAATAATTTTACCTCTTTTTCGAGACATTTGAGCTGCTTGAGAAATAATATCATCTGACTTGCTTGAAGCTGTTATGATCACCCCATCTGCTCCGACTCCATCTGTATGAGTCATAACAAATTTTACCGGGTCGCTGCTTATTGGGTTATGAGCAATAATGCCCATCTCTCTTGCAATTGTCAGCTTTGATTCATCTACATCAAGACCTATTACTTTACACCCATTGGCTCGTAGTAATTGAGCAGTCATCAAACCAATTAACCCTAAGCCAGTGACAACTACTACCTCACCCAAAGTAGGATTAAGTAATCGAATGCCTTGCAGACCAATGGAACCAATCACAGTAAAAGAGGCTTCCTCATCTGTGATGTTATCGGGGATATGAGCTGCTAAGTTCTGTGGGATACTTACAAATTCTGCATGTGATCCATTGCTCGCTACCCTGTCACCAATTTTGAAATCCGTAACTCCTTGTCCAACAGCTATGACTTTGCCTACATTACAGTATCCCAATGGAAGCGGTTGTCCTAATTTATTAAATACCGTTTCAATAGTAGGCATCAAACCATCCGTCTTGATTTTATCCAAAACCATTTTAACCTTATCTGGCTGCTGTCGAGCTTTTTGGATCAAGCTAGCTTTTCCAAACTCAACAAGCATTCTTTCAGTACCAAGGGATACCAAAGATCTTGTGGTCTTAATCAGTATTTGACCATTACTAGCTTGTGGAGCTGGCACTTCTTCAAGTATGGTTTCTCCTGTTTTAAAGGACTGTATGATTTGCTTCATTTAAATTAAATCTATTAACTATTCTTTTTTATATTTGATATTACTGCCTTAAATTTACCAGTATTTGTTCTTTCAATGAAATCAGGGTATTCAAATATAACATTTATTGAAGGGCTTATTTTAGCCTTTATCTCTTGAATAAGGTGAATTTCTTCTTTCTTATTATATCCCTCTCTCTTTATTATTCTAAAAACAATTTCTCCTAACTTATTCTGAACAATTTGTGATTCTACTATATTCTTTGTGTTCTTAAAAATGTAGTCAAATCTTAATATCTTATTCCCTTCTGGTGTAATTACAAAATCTTCATTTCTTCCGTTTATAAGTTTGAGTGTTTTACTTTTTCTTCCACAAGGGCAAACTTCTGTCGTCCATGTTCCAATATCTCCAACCTTATACCTTATTAATGGCATTGCTAAATTAGAAAACCCCGTTGCTATTATCTCTCCACTAAAATCACTTTGTAAACCATTTGCACTCCCTCTTTCTAAAACTCCGTATTCAAAATCCTCATGATATAGATCAAACTCGCATTTCGAGGCATTCCCTGCCCCTTCAGAAAAACCATACTGATCTGTTACCAAACTACCAAAAACTTCCATTATTTTACTTTTTTGAAAATCATATAAAGTTTCTGCTCCAGTAAAAATGACCTTTGGAAAGTGTGAAATTTTCAATCCTAATTTTTCAATTGCTAAGGCAAGAGCATATAATATTGATGGGTATCCAGAATAATAAACAAGATCTCCTCTATTTAACCTCTTTACTATGGAGGGAATTTTTTCGTCCCCTAAATGATGCATTGTGAAAATCGTCTGTTTCATAGGCCAGTTTTCTCTATAAAATGGACCCTGCTTTTGATTTAAGGGGATAGCCGGAAGACCCGTAAAAGTAGCATACTTATCGTTTATGGATACACCAAACCGAGCTCTATGTCTATACCAAACAGCCCAGCGAAATTGAATTGCACTTTTTGTTAAATAGAATTGTAGAGATTTTCCTGTGCTTCCTGAAGTGTGGCAAAGTTTAATATCCCCTTTGTAATTTGGGTTTTTTAATTTTTCAAAGTTATTTCTAACTGATTCTTTATCTAAGACTGGGATATATTGAAGATCTTCGAGAGATTTGATATCATTTGGGTTTAATTTGATTGAATCAAATAACTCTTTGTAGTATTCCACATTCTGATAACTATAATCAATTATTTCTTTAAGTTTTGTTATTTGATATTGGTTAATTCTTTCTTCACTATACCATTCCGTCTCTTTTAAAAATTCCAACTTTGTAGAAAACGTTCCACCAAACCTAGCTTCTTTTTCAAACCACCCTTTTATTGAACAGGCCATGTTTTGGCTCCAAACCGGTGAATTGTTATATATAAAAAGGTTCATATAATGTTCTTAATCTTTTAAAAGAGTATGAAATAATTTTATTAAAACCAAAGAATTATCTTTAATATTATTTGTAGGATACTCCCCTTTTCTTATTGCAGGAACTAGTTCCTCTATTTTACTTATGACATATTTAATGTCATTCTGTTTGTATAAAATTGTCCCCATTGGTCTTGGAACAATATCCGTTGCTATCGCATATCTATCAAAGAAAAGTGCTTCTCTAAGGGAGTTGCAATCTCCATCAGTCCTGCTCGGTCTTAAGTATAAATCGACTTCTTTAATTGTGGGCCAAAGTTCCAACTTTTTTAGGTTGACATAAATGATATCGTTTAAACCGTTCTCATTTAAGGAATCCTTATACTCTTCGATTTCTTCTCTCGAACTCCCATAAATAAACATGACTATTTTTACAGGTATTTTTTTTTGCTTAATTTCTTTAGCTAATTCAATAACCTCCCAAAGTCCATAAATATCAAAAGTAGCTTTAGGGCTTATTTTCCCACTGACCACTATTTTTATAGAATCATTTCCAAAAAATGAAAAGATATCTGAAGGAAGCTCTGTTTGAATGTCAACCGGTGGGATAAAGCCAGGGATCAATAAAACATTTTTTGTTTTATGCCTCTGGGCTAATTCAACAATGTCTGAATTAACACCAATAAAGACGGAGCAATATTTAATTACAAAAACTGAAAAAACCTTGTTTAGTAAATTTGAATTATACGCATTTTCAAAACTTTTGCCTCCAACTCTTATTATTACTATTTTTCGTTTTAGAAGGCCAAAAAGGACTGCTAATACTCTAATTATTGTTCGTGTCGTTATTACGTAATGTACTTTAGGCGTTTGCTTAAAAAAAAGTCCTATAAACCAAATCATTGGAGATTTTATATTGACATGTTGCTTACCTACCTTTTCAAAATTGGTGAAATTATAGAGTATATAATCAATCTTTTCTAGATCCATTTTGAGGGTCAATCTTTGAATATGAACACTCATCCCTCCCATCGGAGGAGGAGTTGTCCCCCAAAATGCAATTTGATTATTTGACATAAACCCTTTTAATTATTTAGAACAAGATTCATAATATCAATATCTGGGCCTATCTTATCAACAAGCAGAAACTGATCCTTGCTCTTAATAAACAACGCTCCTTGTTCTTGATCTCGATTCTCCACTATTAATAAATACCCATTATCAACCATAAGAACTTTAATGTTCTTTATTGCATTTACTATTTCAGTATTTGTAAAATAAGCAAGGTTCAATAAGTTAGCGACTTTTACAATATTTGGTTTTTGTTTTTCCCACTTATCAAAAACGCTAAAACTCTCAACTTCAATTTTACTATTACTTTTAACTACATCTATTACTTTGGGGTCAATTAATAAGGCTTCTTTTAAATCATTCTTTTCAATAAAGGATTGTATTTTGTTTTTGAAGAACCACTTTAAAAGTCTAAACTCATTCGGATAAATCACACAGGTTTTATTAAAAATAAGTATACATTTATAGTTAATATCAAATAAATAGTAATAATATTTATCTTTATTATAATATACCTTAATGTTATAATCTGTTATATAGTATTTTGCAAATAAATTATTAAGCGTAGAAATTACATCCAATGAGGTTATTCCAGTAGAAGCTCCAATATCTAATATTACAGATGACTCATTTATGTAATTACACAGTAATTTGTCGGATCTATTATGCCTGTTTTGTTTAGTGGATTTAAATGTATTGCCAATTTTTATTGTTGACATAGCATCATTAAATGCTTTAGACGTTTGCTCTTCTATAATTGGGAACGGGCTGTTTGCACAAAATTTTGTTACATGAAATTTTGTTAAAACTGAGGTTTTTATTAATTTTATTGGGAGTCTCATTCCGTTTCTTGTATTAAACTAATTGTTGAGTTTATAAACCCTTTGTAAGAAAACAGGTTTTCTCCATTTTCTAATGATTTTATTTTCATTTCTATCCTATCTTGAGTATCTAAAGTGTAAAATGTTTCAATTGTGTCTGCAAGTGAATAAGGGTCTTCTGGGTTGAACAAAAAGCCTGTCATGCCTTCTTTTATTATAATTGGGTGATCTAAGACATTGCTAATTATAACCGGTAGGCTATGAATTTGAGCTTCCCCAACAACGTTCGGCATACCCTCTTTTTTGGATGCATGAATAAGTGCGTCAGATGAAAAGTAATATTTTGAAATATCTGAACTTTGTCCACACCAATTCCAATACTCTTTTAAACCATATTTAATCAACTTTTGATCAAAATCAACTATATAGTCATCATTGTTTTTTATACCGGGATCTCTCCTTCCTACCCAGTTTAGTTTGAAATTTAACTTTCCTTTTTCTTTAAGAATCTTCATCGCCTCTAATATGACTATTCCGTTCTTATGGTGGCTAAAACTCCCTATGGCTGTTAATACATTATTGTTCTTAAAAGAAGTTAAACTTGTATGCTTACTTATTATTCCATTATAGATTGTTTTTAATTTTAATTTTGGATATTTTGATTTCCAGTTTTCTCTTTCATGATGTGAGTTACATATTATACCATCTGCGTTTTTATTTGTCCACTCTCTCAATTTAAGGTTTATAAAATTTAATGATTCAAATGAGGTGGATGACCTATAAGAAATAATTAGTTTTGTCGCCTTTGAACTAGAAAGTTTTAGAGCTAGGGCTGCGTAAAAGTTTGGAATATCCATATAAGATAAAACAACATCATATTGGTTTTTTGAAATTAACCTTGTAAGAATACGGACCATTCTAAAACCTACCTTATTCCTCTTTTCTACACAAATGTTTTTTATATCATTAGAATCCAATCTTGGCTTAAAAAATTCCATTTTATGATATGAAAATACGGTAACATCATAACCTTCCTTTTGAAGACCTACCGCTAACAATGTTATTTGATTTTGTGCCCCGCCTGCCCCAAGACTATCAATTACTAATAATACTTTCATACTATTTTTCCAGATTGTATGTTTCTATGAAATTTATATTATTCCTTACACTGTTATTCCTATCAGATTTTAATACTGTCAAAAACCCGTTATTATTTTGAGTAATAACATTTTTATTCATAGTAATTGATGGGTTTGAGTGTATCCCTAACAACGTGACTTTTTGTTTATTGAAGGAGTTGTTTTCAATTGTTAAACCAACTGAAGCAACTGAATAAACAAAAAACTCTTCTTCGTAACATCCAATAAAACAATTTGAAACTTTTAATCCATTTGTTGGGTATGCATGAGCTGCTATACTGTTTGTTCCAGCACCATTAGAGATTATACAAGACTTTATTTTATAGTCAATGTTCTTAAAGCTATAACCCTCCATTCCAATATTCTCAAAGTAGCAATTATCAATATCAACATTATAAGAGGCATTTACAAAGATTCCTGTTTTGCCTATATTTTCAAAAACACAGTTTACAATCTTAACGGCTCTATTTCCTGTCGAAAAAAGTATTCCTGTGCTTTTTATGTTTAAAAAAGTGTTGTGTTCCAAATAAAGTCCATTGCATTCTCCTGCAACCATTTCTAAGCCGTTTTCACATTCTTGAATTAAACAGTCTTTAATTGAATTACACCAGCCATATCCTATGGCAATTCCAGCTGCGCTACAATTAAAAATTCTTAAAGAATTGATCTTCGAATAGGTTAATTTTTCAGAATAGAAACCGTATTGATTAAGTTTATTACCTGTAATTCTAAATTCGTTTAAATTTATATACCCTCCTTCATATTCAATCACCGCTCTGGTCGCAGGACCAGTATATTTTAAAATTGCGTTTTCATAACCAACTCCTTGAATGGTAATGCTTGAATGTTTAGGTATTATTAATGTCTTTTTTATAATATATTCACCTGGACTTATTTTTAGGATTTTTTTGGATTTTGAAACCGCATCAATTGCATTAATAAATGCATTTGTATCATCCGTTTTGCCATCACCTCTTGCTCCAAAATCTCTAACATCCACCTCAGAATAAGACTGTGTTGAACTTATCATTTGTTTTTGGGTGGTACATGAAGAGT
>JBBKVK010000182.1:0-6751 GCA_037968395.1 Saprospiraceae bacterium
TTTAGGAATGATGCTTTGAGTTAGCTGCTACGGTTGGTTCTAATTTAAGGAATATGTGAATTGGATTATTAACATGATCCCAATTAGCTCCTAGGTCATAATATAAAGCAAACTAAGCACTTAAATACGACTTGACAAAAAGCTAATGCGTTCACTATCGGATACCTAATCCAATTTATAGTAATAAATATAATAAAAAAATAATTACTATTATCAATCTGTATTTAAATAATTCCCGAGCTTGATGTACAGCTGCATTTATTAACATTTAAACACCAGCATAATTAATCCCCGTTAATCGATGAAGCTCAAAATCAAAGGTAGATAAGTCATTTGGATTGAATTTTGAAATATCATCATGCCCACATGCTCTTGCTACTACTTTAATTAAATCATTTGTGGCTGCAAAGAAATTATGTAACTGGTTAGCCGATGCTTCAATGATTAGACGATTACGGAAATGGTCTTTCTGTGTTGCAATACCAACGGGACAATTATTAGAATTGCAGGCTCTCATGCCTAGACATCCAATGGCTTGTAATGCTGAATTAGATACCGCAATTGCATCTGCACCAAGCATCATTGCTTTTGCAAAATCTTCCGCTACTCGAAGACCTCCTGTTATGATCAGTGTAATATCCTGGGCACCTATTTTATCGAGATGTCTTCTTGCTCTCGCCAATGCTGGAATAGTTGGTACATTTATGTTGTTCCTAAGGATAGTCGGCGCAGAACCTGTTCCTCCACCTCGACCGTCGAGGATGATATAATCTACTCCTACTTTTACGGCAAAATCTATATCTGCTTCGATGTGACTTGCAGCAATTTTAAACCCAATAGGAATACCACCAGTTTTGTCTCTGACTTCATGAGCAAACTTAGCAAAGTCTTCAGCAGTGATTAAATCAGGGAATGCAGCTGGTGAGATTGCATTTTCACCAGCAACTAGTCCACGTACAGCAGCAATTTCTTCGGTGACTTTATTGCCAGGTAGGTGTCCTCCTGTACCTGTCTTTGCTCCTTGCCCACCTTTAAAATGGAAGGCTTGTGCCTTTTTTACTTTTTCCCAAGAGAAACCAAACTTACCAGATGCCAGCTCATAAAAATAGCGAGAATTGTTTTCCTGTTCTTCTGGAAGCATGCCACCTTCACCACTGCAAATCCCCGTACCTGACAACTCTGCTCCCATGGACAAAGCTATTTTTGCTTCTTTAGACAGAGCACCAAAACTCATGTCCGACACAAATAGTGGAATCTTCAATTCTAAGGGTTTCATTGCTTTTTTACCAATGATTACTTTTGTGGCAACTTCTTCCTCATCTAATAAAGGACGAGTAGCTAATTGAGCTGGCAAAAACTGAATGTTTTCCCATTTGGGTAGCGTATTTCTATCCACACCCATGGAAGCAGAAGGTCCATGATGTCCCCAGTTTTTTAATCCATTCTGAGCCAATTCTTTAATGTAACTCGTATACGGTTCAGTATTTTCAGGATGTGTATCGGCGTATTGCCCCAAATAGTCTGCCCTATTAAATGGTTGTGGATGTTTTTGGGTATTAAATTAAGATGGTTTGAATTTTTGTTTGAAGTATCAAGGCTGATGAAATGTTTAATTAACTGTTTTTTCTATGATTGGAATCCAAATTTCTTCTTCAGAAGTTGGATCGTTGTTAATATACTTCTCCCCTAAGACTTCAAAGTGAGGCCTATTGTCTATATTGTAGGGTGAATTTGGGATCCATTTCGAATATATATATTGAAAAATCGAATTATCAGCACTTGATCCCACATAGTTAAACACAGCATACAGCCCTGCTTTGATTGTAAATGACTTCATTTCATTTGGAAGTTCGGTAAAATCCGCAACTTCCACTGTGGCCCATTTTTCAAATTCCTTCTCTGGATTAAATTCTAAAAAATAAGAAGAATCATACATTTGCATGGAGATTTTGTCTTTCGTGATTCTGTTATTAATGTCTTTAATTTTTGGCCCGAAACGGCCCCAAAGTTCACTAGTCTTGTTCTTGTTTATACTCATTTTAAGGCTGTAACCCACTACTTTCTTTTCTTTTAATGTTACAATCCTCGTGTTCATTTCAACTTGTCTTTTCATTCTATTAGTACCATTATTGTGTTTATTCGAAAGGCTTCTATAGAAGTTTTAGCGATAGAATGTTAATAAAGTTTCTATAAAACCCAATAAAAACGGCAAGCATCACTATCCCAACGAGTCCGTAAAGGATAGATTTCAGAATATTCTTTTCATAAAAAGTCTTTATGGCTCTTATGTAATAAACTAATGAAACTAAAATCACAGGTAATATGAAAAACCATTTATTGGGGACAGGCAGATTTGTCGTGATCAGATACAAAATTGTAATCCAGAATAAAATCAATGAAAAGATATGAGTCGCAAATATCAAATGTTTTCCAAAACCCAATTTTACCTTAATAAGTACACCTATAAGAGCAATAAATGGGATTAACAAAATTAACAATGACTTTGATAAATCGGAGGAGATGTTGTCATATTTAATTCTAACTTCATCCATTGTCATACTGTTGCTTTGCATGACACGGTCGACTTCGGACATTACTTTTGTGCCGTACAGGTCAAAGTTTTGGTTAAAAAACCATTTTGAAGGTGTCCTGAATAAATCCGTATCTGATAAAAAAATAAAAAACAGAATGTTACAAATTAAAAATATTTGAAATGGTTTAAGATATGGGACCCTGACACCATTAACGTAATTCTTGGTAAGGATACCAGGGTTTTGCACTAACAATTTAAAGGTTTTTAATACTTTAGAATCAAGGTTTGTAATTGCTCCAAATGCTTGACTCAAGATATTCTTAATTTTAAAGTCAGAATCTAAGTATTTTTTTTCGCCACAAGAATTACAAAAATCCCCTACGAATTCACTATTACAGTTTTTGCATGTATACATTTCGTTATTCATCAATTTACGTCTTATCTGCCTACGCTATGTGCATTTTGAGGGTAGCCAGCCTTAATCTACAAGCTCAACCCTGAGTTGCACACCATTTGGCATTATCTGCTTGCTTCACAAAGCTAAGAAAATCAATGAAGTATAATAGTACTTTTTTAGTGTTCGATTCAAAGATTCCGTAATAGGGTATAAATGTGAAAAGTTAGAATAATATAGCAATTATATATATTCTGATAACCCCTTTCTTCTAGAATGTTTTTTATTCCCAACCGAACATAAAAACAATATTTGATGTAAGAAGTTTAGTATATAAAACTTAAATATGGACAACACATTAACAACTTACGAAAAACTAATTGAGAAACTAGAAACATGGTTTGACATCATGGTTTTACATTTGCCTAATCTTGCTATTGCAATCGTTGTAGCAATACTTGCTTACTTTTTTACTAGTCTGATCAGAAAGCTAGCCATTAAGTTTTCGCGACGATTTACTGAAAATCAAACGGTTTTAAGACTGATCAGTAATATAAGTGCTGTCATTTTCAGTTTTTTAATCCTGTTTTTAGTTTTAAGTATTTTAGACCTTGGCGATACAATAAATAAAATACTAGCCACTGCTGGAGTACTTGGTTTGGCGGTAGGTTTGGCACTGCAAGATCCCATGACCAATTTATTCTCGGGTATCATGCTTTCGGTACGAGAGCTTTACAATATCGACGATTTGGTAGAAACAAATGGATATATGGGCACTATATCTGACATTGATTTAAGAGTCACTAAATTGAGATTGCCTACTGGTGAAATTGTAATTATCCCTAACAAAGATGTCATTCAAAATCCCTTAAAAAATTATACGATCTCAGGTGAACGTAGGATTGATTTGGCTTGTGGCATTAGCTATGGTGATAACCTAGAAAGAGTAGAATCCGTGGTAAAAGAAGCTATTGAACAATTACCAAATATTGACCACTTAAAACCAGTAGAGTTTATTTATACAGATTTCGGTGACAGTTCTATCAACTTTAAAGTGAGATACTGGATTACAAACCTTAGTATGCGAGATTTTGTAATGGAAAGAAGTGCAGGAATCAAAGCAATAAAAGGCGCTTTTGATGCCAACAACATTATGATTCCATTCCCAATCAGAACCTTGGATTTTGGTATAAAAGGCGGAGTGGCTTTGAATGAAGTAATCAATATAAAAACTGAAGCTAACAAAAGCAAAAGTAATTAATACTCATGAGCATAAAAAACTATAAAACAATGAATAACAGCGATTCCACACTAATATCAAAACTTCGGTTAATTTTAGTAGAAGACATAAAAATAATTAATGATTTAAAATCTAATAGCAAGGATAATTCTGAATTCAATGAATTTTTAGAAAGCCTAATTGATGCCAAGAATACAATCATAAGCATACTCAATCCAGTTGATAGTATAAAATCTGAAATTCCTAGTCCGCCTTCTAATGAAAGTTTTCTTGGTTATAATAATAGCAATGGTTCATCTATTGGATTATCAATGCTTCGAATAATTAATGATGTTGAAAATGCCCAAATGAAATTTGTGCAGAAAAACCTCATGACTGATAACATACCTGTGGAATTCAAGAATCAATGGTCTTTAGTTCTTGGCATTTATATTAAAATAACAGACCAAATTGACAGAAGTTTAAATACACAAAACGTGAATGCTATTTCGATTTGAGCATAAAAAAACGTACTCCCTAATAGTAGATTATTTTAAAAAACTAATTTCTTAATCGAACATATCAGGTCAGAAAGTAGTAAGACGAGTGTATATTATAAATTAAAAAAATAACAAAAATTAAAATATGAAAACGAATTTTTTAAAAGTATTGGCGATTCTATTTACATTCGCTATTGTTGGATTAACCAGCTGTAATAAAGATGATAATGATAATAACTTAACTGGTAAATCTTTTACTTACAATTTAAATCAAATAAATAATTCTGGCATCTCGGGTAAAATCAAATTTGAAGAATTAACTGATGGTAGAATCCAAATTAACTTAGATCTAGATGGGACTAAGAATGGAGATACCCATCCTGCACATGTTCATGCTAAGTCTGCTTCTTTAGGAGGTGATATCTTAATTCCTTTAGAATCAGTAGCAGGAGCAACTGGATCTAGTATTACAGTAATTACAAAAGATGTCAATGGAAAAACATTATCAATCGCGGACATCGACAATTTAGACGCCTATGTCAATGTTCATAAATCTTCCTCGGAGTTAGGGGTGATTATATCTCAAGGTGATATTGGAAGTAATGTTTTTACAGGTGTATCAAAAGAATACACCTTGAAAACCAAAGATATTGCTGCTATAACAGGTAAAGTGAAATTTCAGGAAAGGAAAAATGGTTTTGCTTTGGCAACCATTGAATTGCAAGGTACAACTGCAGGTGGAGTTCACCCAGCACATATTCACATGAATAGCGCAGTAGAATCTGGTGGTATACTATTAACTTTTAATAGTGTTGATGGAACAACTGGCAAAAGTGTTACTGAAATACGAACAAATGCTGCTGGCGAAAAGTATGATTACAAAAACATTATAAGTACTAATGGATATGTAAATGTACACCTTAGTGCAGCTGATTTAGGTACAATCGTGGCTCAAGGTGATATTGGATTAAACGAATTAACGGGAGAAGTTACAAGTTATGCTTTAAGTACTAAAGATGTACCTGGTATTAGTGGAAATGTTAAATTTGAAGAGAGAAAAGACGGAAGTGTTCTAGCTACAATAGCTTTGACTGGAACTCCAAACACAGGAAGTCATCCAGCACACATTCACAAAAACAGTGCAGCTGAAGGTGGACCAATAGCCATTACGTTTAATAGTGTAAATGGCGCAACAGGTAAAAGCCTGACCAGCATAAGAAACCAAGATGATGGTACAAACTTTAACTATCAATTGTTGAAATCTTATAACGGTTATGTAAATGTGCATTTATCTGTAGCTGAGTTAAATGTAATAGTAGCTCAAGGTAATATTGGAATTAATTAGAAGTTAGTAGTTTTTTTGAATAGTTATTTGGCCATTCCTCCCCGAGGGATGGCCTTTTTTTTATTGTTTAATAACATAATTACTTCAACAACAATTTATTATAAAGCGAGAGATAAAATTAAATTACTAAACTTAAGGTCTCTTGACGATAGGCAGGATGGCCGAATAAATTTGTTCTGAAACAAGGTGATGACAATGGGGTTAGCAATCCGTTTTTAATTCCTTTTATAAAATAACATTTCGGTTTAATTAAATTAAAGCGAGTTGATCTTTTTTTAGGACTAGAGATAGCGAGCAGGTTTTTATTATACTTAGAAGCTGATCCTTTATCGTCAGGGAATCATAGTAAAATAATTATAGTTTTATTGCATCTGCTATTTCATTTAGATGGGCTTAAAACTTGCAGAGCCTAAATTTTAACAGACATTATGCATTGGAATTTAGTCATTAGGGCTGGACAATCAACTTGCCTGCCATCAGCCAAGTAAAAAGAGCTCTTTTAACGCTTGAAGTATTGATTGATAATGCAAAGCCTGGCATTGCAAGCTACAGTTGTAAACCATTAAGTTCACTACTCATTCCCACAATACGTGACTTTGAAAGTCGGAAATTTTCCTACGTATTAAGAGGTTTAAACACCTTATAGGATTTGTTCCAATAGAGATACGTAAGAATTAATTCCTAATTCTCGGATATCTCCTCAACAGACCTTCCAGCTTCGTTTTGTTTGATAGCCTTTATAAATTGGCTCTCTGTAAAT
>JBBKVK010000183.1:0-10105 GCA_037968395.1 Saprospiraceae bacterium
GTATATGGTATATGGTATAAGGTATAAGGTATAAGGTATAAGGTATAAGGAAATTAATGTATTGAAAACTTTTAAAATGGATCAGATTAACTCTTTAAATCTGATCCATTTTTTTGCTATATCTTTACTACCTTTTTTACAAATTCCTCTCCATTTTTATGCAACTTTAATAAGTAAATCCCAGAAGCTAGAATCGAAATGTCTACTTGGTTTTTGATGACCTCCATTTCTACTTCTTGACCAAGTAGGTTTGTAAAAATAGCTGATTTGTGTATATATTCATCTCGAATAGTTAAAAATCCACTAGAAGGGTTTGGATAAACTCTGATGGCATTTAAATCTGTTTCTGCTGTATTCGATAAGGTAATACTATAACAATCTGTTACATTTTGGCAATTGTCGCCATCAATGATGATCTGATACAACCCGTTAAATACTGGTGTAAATACTGACTCTGTGGATTCGAAAGCCACTGTGCCATCTTCACAATCAATCCATTGATAGTTGAGTCCTTGATCATCTGCTATCAGTGTATTTCCATCTTGATTGATTATATTGGATATATGGTAACAAGGCAAGATATCTACTACAGTATTAAGGGTAGAGTTAGTGATAATAGGATCGTTTTTATCAAAGATGATTGCTGCTTTGTTTTGTACTAATTCTCCTGCATCAATGTTTTCCGAAGCCATGATGCTGAAGGAGATGAATCCTTGACTGGCTTCAAAATTGGTAGTACTGTCCACTAATGCAATCGGGTCAAAAATAAAGAATACGCTATCCATGTGAATTTGCACTTTCATATCGTGACTTGACTCTCTCAGTGTAATAGAACTTGGGTCCAAATATGGGCTGATCACATCAACTACTTCCACATAGAATGCAGTGTCGTTCCCATTATTCTGGAAACGGATGGTGTAGTCGATGATTTCTCCAGCTAGGATGTGGTTTTCATCGCCTGGTCGGTCCGGCCAAGATCTTTTGTCATTAGGATCATAAGAGCATCTAATAAGGTCTGTGTACTCCATTATGTCAAGTACATTACCCTCTTCATCTCTAATCACTACATCGAAAGTCATGCTATCTTGCATTGGAAAAAATGGTGGTATTCCGATCCTTATCTTGGGACTAAAACTTAACCCTGGGTTGATGTCTTGAAAGTCGTATGTATAAATATTATTTGCAATTTTTGTAGGTTGTGGGTCGAACTCATAAGATATTGTACTAGGATCAAACACAATCTCCATTGTTCCGCTCATCCTGTCATTGCTCGTATTGAGGGCAGATACATTTAGTAATGCATGAGTATTGCATCGCAATATCCCTGAATTTACAATGGCATCGCCTGTGATTTCGCTGGGTACTGCAATAAAAGGGAAATCTAAAGAAGTATTTTGACTTGTAATGGTAATATCTACATTATACGATGATTGCACCCAATTTGCATAGGTTGATGAGACATTAAAGTTGTAAATAGTGGGTGTTACTCTAAGCTCATAATACCCATCGTTATTTGTAAATATTGTGGTGTTTCTTGTAAGGTCTCTAATTCTGAAATTAGGCAGTGGATATTCATTAGCATCAAAAATTCCATCATTGTTAGCATCAATGAATGCATATCCTGAGAGGTAATAAATCCCGTTTGTAACGAAAACAGGATCAGACTCTTCTGATTTACAACCCTTGGAATCTGTAAACATAAAAGTAGACATACCTTCAGTTTTTCCTGTCACGATACCATTGCTATTAATACTAGCGACACTTGGAACCAACGATGTCCAAACACCACTTGTATTGGCTGTTAATTGAGTTTGTTCACCAATTGTAATTATCGTTGAACCAGAAATTTCTATTATCGGAGCTGGAAATACTTCAATTGAGAATTGTGCTACAATGACCGCATTTGGGTCTGTTAATGTTACTAGAGTTGTCCCTTCTTTAAGTGCAGTCACAATTCCATTGCTAAAATTTAGTATGGTATTGTCTTCTACAGTAATTATATATAGCTCATAATACGTTATTGTCCCTGATTCGCCAATACAAAATTCAAACTTATCAAGAATCGGAGTAGTATCTTTGACGATGCAGAGTAGATCTGTGCTATTTGAACAACCAGTGCTTAAATCCGAGAATTCAAAAGATACTTTTCCGACAGATATTCCTGTAACTAAACCAGAGTTGGTTACCGAAGCAACATTATTGTCACTACTCTGCCATGTTCCGCCTATAGCGGGTGATAGTTGAGTACTTGCTACAGGAACTATTTCTAAAACAGATCCCAACGAAACAACAGGTAATGGTTGCACTTGGATCGTAATGGTTTTTGAATAATTATTACTACCTGTTAAAGTGATTTCACCAACTCCTGCATTAATACCTGTGATTATACCATCGATGAATGTAAGTATAGTGGGTGTCTGTATGGTTACAGTATAGAAAGTGTGATTTATTACTGAGGCAGTATCATTAATACATATCGTTGATTTAGAAGCGTAAGGAATAGGATCTTGGTTCGTACAATCTATGAAATTTAGTGTATCATAAATGGTATTTGATTGACACCCAAATTGCTCAATTCTTAAATTAATTATTGCAGAAGTTCCTACCTCCTCTTCTAATATAAAAGGCCCTGGACCATTATCATTTCCATTCTTAGGAGTGAGAGTACCGAAATCCCAAAAATAGGTAAAAGTACTATCTAAAGGTCCGTTATAATTGAATATATTTTCTTCCAGTGCACATAAAGTAGTGTCTCTATCAATTATAGGAATAGGCAGACTTACTCTAGAAATAGTATCACAATGCGTCACTAATACGCCACAAGGTCCTAAATAAGAAACACAAACTCTACCACCTTGGCTCATTGACCAATCTAAGGTAAGCGTGTCATTATAGATACTATCAACTAAAATGGCATCAGTAGGATATTCCCATGTATAAATGGTGTTGTCAGCAGTATCGGTTTTTACCAGATAGGAAACAATTGTGTCAGTAGAACACAGGTGTTTTTCCCAATTGAACTTGTTTTCGTCTCCGACATAATCATCTTTATCGAAATCAATATTGAAACTATGTGTGCATGTGACGTCTTCATTGTTTGAGTTAAAAAACGATGAAATATTAATATCTAAAAAGTATTGGTCTGCACTGTCTACTGTCACTGTATTAAGATCAATTCCTGAATCTATCACATTACCTAAAGAATCTAGCCAAGTATAAATAATTGGTCTTTGATAAGGATTACTTACAGTTGTGCTGATAAATTTTAAAATGTATTTATCATCGTAGCAAGAATCAATGACTATTTCACCATCAATATGAAGTAATACAATGGATAGTGAAACGATACTGTCACAACCATAGTTTCCTTGGTCTTCTGCCGTATAATAAAGATCAATAACAGTATTGTTAAATTCTTGTCCAAATATTGTAACTGGAAAGTCACTAGGATTACAAATAGCAATATCATTGTCTTCGATAGGATAACTGGGAAATTGTTCAATAAAGACAGATTGTATGTACTCGCATCCTTCTTCATAATTTTCAATTATCACTTCATTATATCCAAACTGAAAATTAAATAGTTCGGCCTGCCAACCATCAGTCCCATCATTATTGGGATCACTTGTTTCATTCGGATCGTCATTGAGATAAAATGGTCCAGTATAAGTTGATAAATTTTCTTCGCAAAGAAATACTGTTCCAAAATTTTCATTTTGTAAGGGAAGTACAACATTAATTGAGTGACATTCAAGTCCAACAGCAGAAGAACAAGGGTGATTTATTTCATCAACACAAATCTGATAAAATCCTGGCTGAGTAAAAGTATAATCTAAAGTATTTACTTTAGTCTGTAAACCGGGGTTTCCTAAAGTGAGAAAATCATCAATAATATTGTCTTGTGCATCTCTAATAGACCAATTAAAAGTAGTTACGTTTGTATTATTTAGATAATTATAGGGGGACCAAACTTTGAAATTTAATAGCTTATCTGTGCAATAGTTTTGCTGGTAATTTGTTACATAAGGGAAAGCGTTTTGCGGAACTTCATAAGGAGTATTTTGAAAAGATAAATCAAATGTAACTTGACAATCTCCGCTTCCATTTTCGCCCAATGCAATAACATATAAAATACCAATTTGGCTATAATTTTCAGGAAGTTCCAAAGATGTTTGGTCAGTAGCACAAAATACTTGTTCCATAAAACAGTCAGCCTCATTGTATCGGTATAGTTGAACATTGAACGAATGTCCTGAAGTATTGCAAGTTGAACCATTGAACATTACCTGAATGACCCCATCACCTGGACCTTGCACATACGCTAAAAATGTAGCCTTCCCTGCTACCCCTTCTTCAAGTGTGCAATTAGAATTCACATTAAAATTAGGATTTGTAAATATATCTGTATCGTACAATGCAATGTCATTCATATCACAAATCACGTTATCCACAGCCTCTGCACAGGTCAAATACCCATTGGGTTGAGCAGAAAGTGGATTGAAAGATAAAAGTTGGAGTAATGAAATAAATAGTACAAAGTAAAGTGTTTTCATATCCTGTGGATTTTTGATTTTTTAAATGTTCTTATTACAATAGGTACTTAGTTTTTTATTAGTTTTCGTTCAATTATCTGATTATTGATAGCTATTTTCACAATGTACAATCCCGCTGAATACTCTTTCATATCAAATTGCTTTTTGTCATAAAGAGATTCTACCAATTTACCTTGACTTGTAAAAACCTTAATTAATGTGGGTGTATTTTTAGAATGTATTCTTACCAATCCAGTTGTTGGATTTGGAGTGAGTATTAGTTTATATTCATCTTGATCTTTTGTACCAGAAAGGGTAAAACTATAGCAATCCGTCACATTCTGACAATTGTCACCATCAATTATAATTTGGTATAAACCATTTAACTCAGGAGTAAACATAAACTCAGTTGACTCGTACACTATAGTACCATCTTCACAATCGATCCATTGATAACTGATTCCTTGTTCATCTGCAATAAGTATATTCCCATCTTGATTGATGTCATTGGAGATATGATAACAAGGAAGGATATCTACCACAGTATTCACCGTAGAATTTGTAATAATTGGATCGTTTTTATCAAAAATAATCTCCGCTTTATTTTGTACTAACTCGCCAGCATCGATGTCTTCTGTGGCCATAATACTAAAAGATACAAAACCTTGGCTTGCTTCAAAATTGGTAGTACTATCCACTAGTGCAATCGGATCAAAAATGAAAAATACACTATCCATATGAATTTGGACTTTCATATCATGACTAGACTCTCTCAGTGTAATAGAACTTGGGTCCAAATAAGGACTAATAACATCTACCACTTCCACATAAAAAGCGGTGTCGTTCCCATTATTCTGGAAACGGATGGTGTAGTCGATGATTTCACCAGCCAATATGTGATTTTCATCACCTGGACGATCTGGCCAAGATCGTTTATCATTGGGATCATAAGAGCATCGGATTAGGTCCGAATATTCCATCCTATCTAGTATATTTCCATCATCTTCTCTAATCACCACATCAAAAGTCATGCTGTCTTGCAAAGGGAAAAATGGTGGAATACCAATTCTGATAAAAGGACTAAAGCTAAGGCCAGGATTGATATCTTGGAAGTCGTAAATGTATTGTGTATTTGTTATTTTCGTGGGTTGAGGGTCAAATTCATAGGAAACTGTTGTTGGGTCGAAGTTGATCTCTAGTGAGCCTTTGAGAGCTCTGTTACTTGTATTTAAAACAGAAACATTAAGTAAAGCAAAAGTATTGCACCTCAAAAACCCAGAAGAAACGATAGCATCTGAGGTAACAGGTCCACTCACAGCTACAAAAGGAAAATCTATAACCGTTTGTTCTACAAGTATATCGGCAGTAATCGCATACGAAGCCATGTCCCAAAGCCCATAACTAGCCTCCGCTTCATAGGTCTGTAAGCCTTGATCAACTCTGAAATGATAGTACCCATCTTCATTTGTAAAATAGGTCATATTGGAGCTAGGATCAATGATTTTGAAGTTGGGCAATGGTAGCTCTCCTACATCAAAAATGCCATTAAGGTTAGTGTCAATGAAAGCGTAACCTGACAAGGTGTAATTTGGCTTATTCACATAAACTTCATTACAAAGATCTGAAGGCACAATATTGTCACAAACATCGCCTACTTCACCCAAACACATAAAGAATGTACCAGGATCATTAAATGTATATGTAATTTGATTTTCAGAAGTTATTAAATCTGGATTAGTTAACCAACCATCAATCGTATTACCAGCCAGATTTTTCACCAACCAATAATAAGTGATATTCTTAATAGTATCAAAAGTATTCAAAATGTCATTTACTTTAAAAGTCAAACTATTCTGAATTTCGATAGAGTCGCATCTTTCTGCTTGATTGCAAATTATTTCAAATGGGTCAAGGACAATGAATGGCTGATAATTGCCTAATAAATTGATAGAATATCCACAGCTACTTCCTTTAAAGCCATCTAAAGCTAGAATGTATTTTTTACCAGGAATCATTAAATCCGACATGGGGATTGTGATTTTGTCGTTTGTTGGAGTCTCAGAGCAAAACAAGCTGTTTTCTTCCCAACAATTTTCTGTATCACTATTAAATAATGCTGCTACTAATCCTCCCGCATTACCTGAAGAATCTGGGTAACACCCATGTATTTGGATTTCTAAATCATAATCTCCATACCCTGCAATGAATGAAAACCAACTAATACTATAAGGCACCAAAGACCCTCCGTTACAGAATGGACTAGGACTCCCAGGATTAGCAAAATCATAGTTCCTCGAGCATCCAGACACTAATAATTGTAGATCACAAATAGGATTATCAAAAGCAGTGGTACAATCTAAATTTGCAAATGGGTTATTTGAAGTGCTGCTACATTCTGTGCTTAAGCCAAAATCAATTGTAAGATTATTGGCAGTAAGCTCTATCGTGTCTGTTTGGATAAAGTTACCTGGATGATAATATCCATTGTTGTCATTTGCAATGTTATTATTAGGATCTTGTGCTACTCCACATGGCAATAGGTTGGTTAGTGCATTACCAGCTTGAAAATTAATGGGATCTAATACGACTAAATATCTACCTTCTGGGACATTAAAGGAATATGTTCCATTAAAATCAGTAGTTGTAGTTCCTAAATTTTGACCATTTTCATCTTTGATTGAGATTGACACATTCTTGAAAATTTTGCTATCAAATGAACTAAAATTACAAGCTCCGGAAGAAGTCCAGACCTTGCCTCCAATTTCTGTTGTTGACACATTATTGATGACTGTTATTTCTTGGCATAAGTCACCTGATACGACATTGCCACATATGTCAACTATTTCATCAATGCAGATTTGATAAGTGCCAGGAGTATTGTAAGATAACGTTAAGATACTTGTATTCGATTCGTAATTAGAAGGATCCGTCGCCCAATCTGTTATAATCACCCCAGACATATCTCTCAAGGACCATCTAAAAGTAAGGTTCGGATTGTCCATATATGTTAAATCATCATCAAATACTTGAATGTCTACATCTGTATCTGTAATAATATCGATTGGCCCAATATTACCATTTGCAGTAATTTCCACTGCTGGTGAAACAGAATAAGGACTATAATTGCCGTTTATCTTTATGGTATACCTACAAAAACTAGCGGCATACCCATCTAGCCACATTACGTACTGTTGACCTGGAACAAAATCTGAAGATGGAATAGTAAAACCTGGTGGAGGGATCAAACCATCTTCACAAAAAACAATTCCCCCTAAATTCCAACAGTCATTCTCATTAGGATCATATCCAGCTAAACCTGCTTGAACCCCAATCTCACCAGTTGCTCCAATAATACAGTCATCAATGTTAAACTGAATATCATAATTGCCATAACCTGCTATAAAAGAAAACCAACTTGTATTAGTTGAACTTCCGCTGCTACATATTGGATTCGGACCCGTAGGATTGGAAAAATCATACATTCTACCACAGTTTTGTGTTAAGACATTTAGATCACATACTGGGTCATTGCTTGCTAATTCACAATTTAGATTTGCAAAAGGATGATAACTAATGCCATTGCACTCATTACTTAACCCAAAGTCGATGGTAAGGTTACTATCACCTCCTGGCTCTTGGCCAGCGAATAAGTCAATTAAATCAGTTTGGATATATCGACCTGGATGCCAGTAGCCATTATTGTCAAACTGCACATCATTGTTAGGATCAGCAGCTGGACCACAAGGAGTTAAGTACAATAGCCCTTTGCCAATTTGAAAATTTACCTTATCTAAAGATACTTGATATCTCCCCTCTGGTACTATAAACCTATATGCTCCATAAGCGTCGGTCTTAGTGGATGCAAAGATTTGTCCACTTTCTGTAAGGATAGACACATCTACGTCGCTTATAAAATAATGTATTGCAGGACTATAGTTACAAGTTCCAATTTGACCTCCCCATACTTTGCCACCAACAATAACCTTTTCTTTAGGAAGAATTTCGATTTCTACAGTATCTAACTTGCTGTAGCACAAATTAGTAGAATTTATACTTCTATAAAAGTATTTGATTTTTTGAATTGTATCTGAAAGGTTTGTCAAGGTATCTCTAACATTTCCTGCATTATCATAATAATGATAATTAGCCCCTTCAATATAAGGATTTAAACTACTATATGCTTCTACAGATAAAAATGGAGCAGAGGGTTGCAATCCTAAATTTACTTGATCTCCACTATTGATTTTATTTTTTACTAAATTGCTAATAGCAGGATTGGGGACAGGGTTACCCTCACACATATCTTTGAATAAAGTGGTGTAGACTAGAAGTTCATATTCTCCATTTGTAATATTTAGGTTTGCATTAGAAATAGCTAAATAATATGATTTAATTCCTGGATTAAGCCTTAAAGACAAGTACATTTCATCGCTACATATTTGAGGATTGGAAGGAACACCTCTATTTTGTATTATCAGACTATCACATTCTCCTGAGAAAATAGCCATTTCACAATTTTCGATTCCTATAGTTTCGCACCAGACATCCAATTTATCAGCTAATGAATCTACTATGATTTTATACCACACTGTAGGATTATTGCTAAAATTACAGTCTGTTATTATTACTTCAGGATTTGCATCCAATAAGCAGCCTTCTATAGAAACTAATGTTGGATTAACTGTTGTTATTAATTGCAAAGTATCAGCTGGATGTATACATTCATCCCCCAAATTGCAATCAACCTGAGCTTTTAGACTATTAAAAGAAGAAATTAGAATTAGTAATATTGCAAAAGCAGGTAGCGAAAAGTTTTTCATATTGTCATCTCTTTACCTAAAGATACAACAAAATGTGTTTTCGTTGTATGAGAGAACTAAAATCTCATGAAAACCTTCAATTTTTACTTTAAGTAATGCTTTAATAGTTCTCTAGCTTATAAACTTTAACAAGCTAGATATTTGAGGCACATTCTAAATAAATCTGAATTTTAAAACTTCACACTAGCACCCAATAATAAGTTAAATCCTGCTTGGGGATATAAAAAATTCTCTGTGATCTTATCCCCATAAATATAACTGTACGTATATCCATTGGCACTGTAAAGCGTATTAAATACATTATTAAGCATCAACGTAAAATCTATCTTGTTGATAATCTTAGGATCAAACGTATAATTAAGTCGTAAATTATTCACAAAATAAGGCTTAAGTTTTCTAGCCTCGCTTTGTGTATTGTCTAAGTATTGCTTGCCTACATATTGTGATTCTAAGGTTACAGCTAGATTTTTCATAGGAGTTACAACAAAATTATTCTTTAGGACGATCGATGGAGAAAAAGCAATATCCACGTTTTCGTATTTGGTTTCTACCTTATCCAGCCCATTTGTATAATCAAATATCACTTCATTGAACTCTTTAATTTTATTATGAGACAAAGCTATATTCCAATCCCATAGTAGATATTTATTAATTTGATATCCCATTTGCAATTCAAAACCTAACCTGTAACTGCTTTCTACATTATCTCTTAGCACTGATCCAACATCATTGAGATCACCAGTTTGCACCAAT
>JBBKVK010000184.1:0-4849 GCA_037968395.1 Saprospiraceae bacterium
AAAGGAAAATATATTTATCCACAAATTAACACAACTAATGATGACCATATTTATTTAAAGGTTGTTATTATAATAAGAAAAAAGGGAAATTTGGATTTTAATATTCAAACAAAACATACTAGTTTTGCAATCAACAAAAAAGGATGAAATATAATAGGTCAGTAAAGGTTTGGTTATTTATAGGATTACTCTGTTTGGTTATTCAAGTATTGGTAGGTGGGATAACAAGATTAACTGAGTCAGGATTATCTATCACAGAATGGGAACCAATTAAAGGGGCATTTCCACCAATGACAGAAATAGGTTGGGAAACAGAATTTACTAAGTATAAAAATACTCCTCAATATGTGGAAGTAAATGAAGGAATGTCCTTATCGGATTTTAAGTTCATTTACTTTTGGGAGTTTATGCACAGACAGTGGGCAAGAATAATGGGATTGATTTTCTTGTTTCCATTTATATACTTCATGTTAAAAAAACATATTGATACTATTTTATTGAAGAAACTTTTAGTTGTGATAAGCTTAGCCATTCTCGCAGCTAGTTTTGGTTGGATAATGGTATCAAGTGGCCTCATTCAGAGACCCTGGGTAAATGCATATAAGCTGTCATTACATTTATGTATAGCTTTCAGTGTATATGTTGCTTTGTTATATGCATATATGCATACCATTAAGGATAAATTACGGCCTAATTTGAAAAACAAAAACCTATCGTTCTTTAAAGTTTTTTTGTTTTTGTTTTGGATTCAATTATTTCTTGGAGGTATTATGTCTGGAATGAGGATAGGAGTAGTATTTCCTACATGGCCAGATATGAACGGTTCTCTTATTCCACAAATAGTATTTAACAGTGATGCTTGGAATGTGGAAAACTTTAATAATTATGATCAGAATGAACTTATGCCTGCATTGATTCATTTACTTCACAGGTCCTTTGCATATATAGTTTTTACTATAGGGATATACATTTCTTTTAGAATGATTAGTACAAGAGATAAATTGTTAGTTAAGTATGGTTATTATCTTAGTTTAATGTTAGTATTACAGGTGGTAATTGGTATTTTAACTGTAATTAATTGTATTGGAGAAATCCCTATATTTTGGGGCGTAATACATCAAGCTGGAGCCTTAGCTTTACTTACAGTAGTTTATTTAAGTTATTATATAAACAAGCAATCTGTACAATAATCTTACTTAAGTGAAACTTATTTAAATATGATTGTGTATAATTGCAATAAATTATTTTTTTAACTCGGGGTAAAACCTTTAATAATAATATTACCTATATGGCTGTTACACAGGATGTGGTAAAAGTAGAAGGATTTGAATACTTAGAAACTGGACAAGTAGAAGGAGAAACTCCGTTGTTGCTTTTGCATGGATTAATGGGAACTCTAAGTAATTTTGGTGGAATTCTTGATCATTTTGGTCAAAGGATGAATGTAGTAGTTCCAATTTTGCCAATTTATTCTTTACCATTGAAAAAACTGTCTTTGGACGGATTAGTAGATTACATAGTTGATTTTTTAGAATATAAAAAATATGATAAAGTTCATGTTTTAGGTAATTCTCTCGGTGGCCATCTTTGTCAAATTTTAGCATTAAGAAGACCAGACTTAGTAAAGAGTATGATATTAACTGGGAGCTCTGGATTATTTGAGAACGCAATGGGTAATACATTTCCTAAAAGAGGAGATTATGAATATATCAAAAAAAAGACAGAAATGGTTTTTTATGATCCAAGTGTTGCTACTCAAGAACTAGTTGATGACCTCTACGAAACAGTTAATGATCTAAGTAAATGTATTAGGATTGTAAAAACAGCTAAATCAGCTGTAAGACACAATCTTGAAGATCAGATTTCTAATATCAAGACTCCGACTTTATTAATATGGGGTAAAGAAGATACGGTTACACCTAGTTGGGTTGGTGAGAAATATCATGAGTTATTACCTAACTCTACATTGCATATTATTGATGAGTGTGGTCATGCTCCAATGATGGAAAAGCCAAATGAGTTTAACGTATTATTAGATGATTTTTTCGATAATTTAGATTAAAGCATTTATCAAAAGCATTTATATTTCAATACTATCCTAAATTAGTTTCTGGATCAATCACTTATAATGAATAGATTACTTTTATTTTGTCTGGTAATGATAATATCTTTTACCTTATCAGCACAGGACAAGTTTGCACAGCTTGGGCAAGAATTAGCATCACCAAATACCTATAGAACTGCATCTGGAGCTCCTGGTCACGAATATTGGCAACAAAAAGGCGATTATAAGATCAAAATTTTCTTAGATGACAATAATCAAAAAATTTTAGGTGAAGAAATCATTACTTATACCAATAACTCTCCTGATAATTTAACCTACTTATGGTTACAATTAGATCAAAACGTACGGTCTAAAGAATCGGATACACATATATTAAAGGAGAGTAGTATGGATGATAATCTAAGTACTGATTTTATTAAGAGGTTAACACCCGATTTTGATGGTGGATTTAATATTGAATATGTTAAGGATAAGTCTGATCTACCATTGGATTATATTATCAATAAAACGATGATGAAAATCAACTTAACAAAACCACTAAAGACAGGTGGAAAATATTCATTTAAGATAAAATGGTCGTATAACATTAATGATAGATTAGAGATAGGAGGAAGGTCTGGGTATGAATATTTTGAAAAAGATGATAATTATTTATACACAATAGCTCAATTTTTTCCTAGAATGTGTGTTTATGATGATGTTACTGGTTGGCAGAACAAACAATTTCTTGGTAGAGGAGAATTCACATTATCGTTTGGTGACTATGAAGTAGAAATTACTGTGCCTTCAGATCATTTGATTGCGGCAACGGGTACGCTACAAAATGAGTCAGAGGTATTATCATCAAGACAAATAGAAAGATTAAATAAAGCAAGGATAGAATTCAAACAACCTGTAATCATAGCAACACAATCTGAGGCAGAAGGTCGAGAAAAGGATAAATCAAAAAACACAAAAACGTGGAAGTTTAAGGCTGATAATGTAAGGGATTTTGCTTTTGCTTCTTCCAGAAAATTCATATGGGATGCAATGGCGCATAAATCTGGGGATAAAACAGTTATGGCTATGTCTATGTATCCTAAAGAAGGGAATCCTTTATGGGAGAAATATAGTACTAAGGCAGTAGCTCATACTTTAAAATGGTATTCTAATTATACTTTCGATTACCCATATCCAGTAGCATGGAGTATTAATGCCGATAGAATAGGAATGGAATATCCAATGATATGCTTTAATTTTGGTAGATGTGAAGAAGATGGTACTTACACCGAAAGAACTAAGTATGGTATGATAGGCGTAATCATTCATGAGGTTGGACACAATTACTTTCCAATGATAGTTAATTCAGATGAAAGACAATGGACATGGATGGATGAAGGGTTAAACTCATATTTGCAGTATTTAACAGAACAACAATGGGAGAGAAACTACCCCTCAAGAAGAGGTCCTGCCAATAAAATCGTTGATTATATGAAAGGAGA
Organism: Saprospiraceae bacterium; assembly: GCA_037968395.1. Classification (GTDB taxonomy): domain Bacteria; phylum Bacteroidota; class Bacteroidia; order Chitinophagales; family Saprospiraceae; genus JADKBO01. Next base: position 3,547 of record JBBKVK010000184.1, read on the forward strand.
TAAATCTAGAATATCTCCTATCATGACAAATAGTGAATCAATATTCCAATTTGGAAACAATGCCTATGCTAAACCAGCTACTGCATTAAATATTCTAAGAGAAACGATTGTTGGTCGTGACCTTTTTGATCAAGCTTTTAAAGAGTATAGTAACAGGTGGAAATTCAAAAACCCTACCCCATCAGATTTTTTTAGATCTATTGAAGATGCAACAGCAGTTGATCTTGATTGGTTTTGGAGGGCTTGGTTTTATACGACAGATCATGTAGATATATCATTAACATCAGTCAAACACTTTGTGGCTGATCCATCTGACCCAAATAGCAAGTATGAGCTCGTTAAAGAGAAGAGAGAAAAAACTGAGCAGAATATTTCAGTATTAAGGAATAAAAAATTAGTAGATATCTACAGCGACGATGATCCTACTATTCTTGACTTTTATAGTAACTATGATAAAGATAGTCCGGATGCATTTACAATGATGAAATACAATAAGGAACAGGAAAGCATGTCAGATAAAGATAGTTCAACATCAAATACAAAAGACCACTTTTATGAAGTTGTATTTGACAATGTAGGAGGTAACCCAATGCCTGTGATTATCCAGATGGTTTATAAAGATGGAACTACAAAAGAAATTCGTTTTCCTGCAGAAATATGGAGATATAATAATACTACTTTCACGAAAGTGATTAGGTCAACTAAAGAAATAGAATCTATAATACTAGATCCATATTTAGAAACAGCGGATGTAGATAGAAGTAATAACTATTACCCTCAAAGAAGTGAACCTAATCGGTTTGAAATATTTAAGAACAAAGAAGGTGAAAATGAGGAAAACCCAATGCAAAGAGCTAATAGGATAAAAACCATTAGACCATAATGTTCCACGTGAAACATTATGTTTTTGAAAAAAATGTTTCACGTGGAACAATACATTTATTGAATCAATGTCTTCTTGATACTAATTTTGTCTTTTTTATTAAATATTCGCAAAATTCATATTCCATTATAAAGACATGTAGATAAGTTAATAGATATAATAATCTGATAGGTGTTAATTCGCTTTCCGTCACGTAGAGTAGTATTCAATAAGAAAGCGATAAAAGAACAATATAGTAATTTGCATTAATCACAAATCAAAATGTCTCTATTTAAAAAAATATTTACCTTACCAATAAGGGGATATCAACTATTTATAAGTCCCCTTCTAGGTAATAATTGTCGATATGTACCAAGCTGCAGTCAATACATGATTATTGCTATTGAAGAGTGGGGTATTTTAAAAGGGTTTTATTTAGGA
>JBBKVK010000185.1:0-5153 GCA_037968395.1 Saprospiraceae bacterium
ATAGCATTATTCAATGCTATTTTAAATAGAAGAAGGTACGATTATTTAAATATTAATGGGACTCTGTTTTCAAATAAATTATATTTCAAGCAACTCAAGTTAATATATCGTTTGATAATTTCTTATTTTTGAATAATTAAAAATCTTCAAGAATGAAATATTTACCAATCATGTTGTTAATCTTGCTTTTTGGGAGTTGTAAGAATGAAAGCAAAAATAAATTTGAGATAAATATTGTTGATAAATCTCAATTGGTAAAAGATAATTTTTTAGAAACGAGTCCAGTAGAGATTTCAATTCCTGGATTGATGGGTGCAATATCTCTTATTGACACGGTTGGTGTTTTTATGAATAGGTCAATGTTTGAAGGTGAATTTTCATACATAGAGGATCAAGGTAAATTGTATGTTGATTTGGAAAGAGCAAAGATCATTTCACATGCGACCTGGGATACCAGCAAGATATATTATGTTGCTCCAATGTATATAAAACCAAATGACAGGAAAGCAATAATGAGCTTTGTTGTATATTTTATGTATGATTTTTCTACCTCAAAAACTAAACAAATGAAAGGAGGGCTTTGGTTAGAAAAGAATGCACAGAATATCAATTTAGAAGATGACAATCAGGCTGTAGTATTGAGTTACGATATTGATTTTAATAGAATTGAAAATAGGTTATTCGCATCAGATACAGCACTCATTTATGATTATAGCTATCGGATTAATCATTTTTTGGAGCGACAGTTTATGATTGAAGATGAACAACAATCTGACTCATATAATAAATTAGAATATAGCTATGGCGTATTTGATATTGATTCTGATGGGAAAGAAGAGATACTTGTATTATTTCAGTCTTCATACTATTGTGGGTCAGGAGGATGCAATTTATTAATATTAGACGATAACTATAGTTTAATTACCGAGACTTCCGTCACTATGCCACCTATTTCTATCTTATTAAGTGTACATAATGGGTATAATGATATCGTAGTCTTTAGTGATGGCGAAAACAGAATTCTCAAATACGACGGAGGCACTTATCCTCAAAACCCTTCTTTGGAAGCAAGTATAAAATTGAAAAACATTGCTAAGACAATCATTCTTGGAGAAGAATCGGACAATATTGGATTTTACAAATAATCTAATTATTTCGGCATAGGTTTTCTGTTATTATAATGAGTTGCAGCATGAATAAACCCTTCTAATTCTTTATTTTTACTTGCTCCTGCTAAGGATTTAATATCATTAATGTGGGAATCATTTATTTTGTAAATTGAGCTCGTGGTATTTAATATCAAGAGTAAAATACTGTCTTTTTTTACTGGATTACCATTCAGCAAATAATACTGCCTACTATAGCCGGCTAACTTTTCTTGTTCCTCTTCAATTTGGTTCTTATTTTTATTAACACTAAGTTCAACTTTAACCATCTGCTCATCAGTAAAGTCAAATTCTTTTTGTAAAAATGCAATCCCTTTGCCTTTAGGCATATGAGGCGGAGAGTGATGCCCCTTGCCTTTCAGCATGAAAAACCCTAGTGTTAAGAGATTTATTAACACCAAAGAAATGACGAGTATGAGTAATAATTTTTCCTTTTTCATTTATAAATTGAATTTATTGGTACTAAAGAATAACTAGTATATGTTTCTATTTTTTCTTTAGAGTTTGGATTATAATCACTTAAAGTGTAAATATTTGCAACAATCAATAATAACAAAGAGGCAGCAATACTTAGTATAATTGATTTAGAAAAATAACTACTTTTAAATGCATAGGCAACCGCTAAGGACTCCATTCTGTCAACAAACTTAACGTCAGGATTATTTTTTTTGACGTTGTCTAAACTAGACATTATCTGATCAATAGATTTTTTATCTCTCATTTTCTAAATGTATTAAAATGTGTAATATCTTCTGATTCTAAATAGGCTCTTAAATTGCTTTTACTACGAGATAGTAGGCTTTCAACAGCTTTAATACTGATATTCATAATCTCACTAATCTCTTTTTGGCTCTTTGAGTCTAATTTTGATAAAATCAGAGCAGTTTTCTGGAATTCTGGCAACTGATTAATGGCAGAAAACAATATTTTCATTTGTTCTTTACTTTCCAGGACTATTCCAGGGTGCATAAATTCTGTGTGCTCATATGATTGCATATTTTCATCGCGATTAGAAATTGAGATAATCTTTCCGAATCTCTTTTTTCTAGTTCTGTATTTTAATAAATCTTTTGACTTATTAATTGCAATAGCATAAACCCATGTTTTTATCATTGCTTCATTCCTAAACTTATCTAAAGAGCCTAATGCTGCAATCAAAGTATCTTGAGTTAGCTCTTCAGCATCTTCTTTATTTCCGACATAACTGTATATCGTATTGTATACCCATGTCGAGACCAGTCTAGCAAATGACCTTAACTCTAAAGGGTCATGCTCGATAAGTTTTGATACATCTATGATATTGTTTACTACCAAACCGAAAAATATATTTTCTCAAATGTAATATTAACTAACACTATGTCTACATTTTCTAAGACGACATATATAGTTTTACCCTTCGTGAAATTAAAATAGAATTAATAATAATATAAATAAGAGTGGTCGAATTGGATATAACTATCAAATTCAACTACTCTTATTATTCAAAAATGGTGTGGATCTTGAACTCAGATAGTGAATTATTCTGAGCCAAAAATTGTGGTTATGCAGGATAAGCAGTGATAATATAATATAAAGTAACTGCTTAAATATTAATTGCCTTAATGAGACGTGATAATCTATTTTTTGTCACTATTTTCGTTAAATTGCATAAATTATACATATACAGAAAGCAAATATATTAATGAAGATTAAACCAATTCTCGAAAATTTGAAATCTGATATCGTATTATCTTCCTTTAGATTTACTCTATCTTTAGTGATTTTATTTACACTTTGTGTTATTGGATCAATCAATATTGAAGCGTTTAGCGAGCAAAACGTTAAAATATTTATTGTTGGAGCACCAGTGTTACTTTTATCAGTAGCTTCTTATAGTTTTGTTGAAATGAAAAAGTTACCAAGGTACTATGGTCACATTGGCGGGGTCATTTGTATTTTAATTGGAATCCTTTTTTATCTTATTCTTCCAGATGATATTGACAACCCTAAACATTATTGGATAGGAATCTTAATTGTTTGTTTAAGCATTATCTTGATGTTAATTTTAAGTATAATTCCATTCTTTAAGACATTGATAGGATTTTTAGAATACAACGCTACAATTTTTTTCAATATATGGAGTTCTTTGCTTTTATCAATAATTATGTTTGCATCTGTTTCCTTTTTTGTATTGGCACTCGAGAACCTCTTTTTGATTAACATTAATTTCCATATTTATGAACACCTAGGCTTATGGTCATTTGTTTTTTTAGGTTTTTGGCGATTGATAAGCGAAATACCAGTTCTGCCATATAATCATAGCAATTTTAACCACAGTAAAGCAACTCAATTTATAGTCACTTATTTGTGTATTCCGATTACTACAGTTTACGGGGTTATAGCTTATGTTTATATCATTACCAGCGTAGTCAGTGGTAGCTCTACAATAACTTGGATAAACTCATTTATATTATGGTTTATTAGTATTGGATTTGTAACTTTCTTGTTGAATAAAGTATTAACCAAAAACAAATTGATTAATACTCTTTTTAATAAATTTTGGCTGTATTTTATTTTACCAATTGGCATTTACTTCATAGCCAACCTTTTCATTAATATACACAGAGATGGTTTAGATGAAGGATATTATTTTTTAATATTATCAGGAGTTTTACTTTTAGCAACTACAGGGTATTTAATATTTATTAATAATCAGAATCTAAGAGTTATAAGCATTGTGGGAATTGGCCTATTGGTTTTTGCTATAATCCCTTCACCTTGGAATGCATGGAATATTACCACATCAGCCCAAAAATCAAGATTAGTAAATGACTTAATGTCAAAAGGGGTAATTGTAGATAATGCAATCATTATTAGGCAAGTAGAAACAAAACTAGACAACCAAACAGTAGTAGTGTTAAATAATTTAGAAAAGAAAGAAGCGCTTAATTTTTTAAAGAAATTTGATGTTAAAAATGTTTTACCAGAACCTATCAATGAGCAAATATTGTATGATAAGCTGAACTTAAAAGAGGATAATATTTACCGTAATAAAAACACCTTTAGCTATAATTATCCTGATAAGACTATAAATATACAAGGCTTCGATCAAATATTGCCGATATCAAACTACAAAGGTGAGATTAAAGGATCCAGAATTGAAATAGATAATCAAAAACTTTATTTAGTTAATGGAATGAGTCGATATTTGATTGACATAAATGAAACAGATATACTTCATGATACCTTCATAAGATCTTTACCAAATTATGAAATTAAATTCTTTATAAGGGAAATATCAGGCATTAAAACTAGCGAAGAAATAAAGATTGATTTCCTAAGAGGATATGCTCTTTTTAGAGAAAAGTAACTTTTAGTTTTTAATAGTAGATCTAAAAGGGCTTTCCCATAAATCATATTGATAAAGATAATATTTATCAATCTTATCTAGGAGCTTCTTTGTGTAAGTAGCATCCGTAGCATAACCACATTCTTTCAATCCTTTAGCCCAGCTTTTGTAATCAGTATGATCAAACTTAAATAAAGGCTGATAATGCTTAGTTGACTTTAAAAAATTAGAATGGTCAACATAAGATTCTAATGCTGAATTGTAAGATCTAAAACAAGACTCGATCAGTCTACCTTTTTTATCAAAATCATCATCTTCATGGTAGAATGTACTTCCAACCCAATATGATTTGCATTTTATGCCAAAGTGATTATTTGCCTCGGATGCAAGTCTGCTCTGTCCATAATTGGATTCATGTAAACCTTGTGCTAAAGTTATGCTTGCAGGTATACCAGTTCTATACATTTCGGCTACAGCTAACTCTTTGTATTGTTCGATATAATCCCATGCTTGACTTTCAGGTGATGTAGAAAAAGAAAAATTAAAAGCTATTATCATTAAAATGATGACACTATTTACTAACCTCATATATAAACTATTGACATTTTGACTATTCAACAATAAGGATTCAAAAGCTATGCCAAAATACTATAAATGAG
>JBBKVK010000186.1:0-4352 GCA_037968395.1 Saprospiraceae bacterium
CTTACAAACGTAATTATTATATCAGTAACGAATGTCTAAAAAAGTGAATTATTCTCTAAAAATTCTGTTCTTTACACTAAATAAAGATTAGTACATGAATAATAATGATGTCATCCGTAAGATCCGATTTATATTCGATTATAGTGATGATCTGATGATTAAACTATTTGCAAATGCTGGAGCCACAGTTACAAGAGCCGAGATCAGCGACTGGTTAAAGAAGGATGAAGACGAAAACTTTAAACCTATTTATGATCATCAGTTATCGACATTTCTAAATGGATTTATTGTAGATAAAAGAGGCAAACAAGACGGTGTCCAAATAGTAAATGAGAAAAAACTTAATAACAATCAGATTTTTAGGAAAATCAAGATCGCTTTAAGTCTAAAAGACACGGATATATTAGAAATGTATGACTTAGTAGACCTTAGAGTAGGAAAACACGAATTGAGTGCCATATTTAGAAAGCCTGAACAACATCAATACAGATTGTGCAAAGATCAGTTTTTACGTAACTTTTTACTAGGATTGCAGTTCAAGATTAAAGGAGGGCAACGTCCTAAAGGGCCATTTGGGAATTAGAAGCTAGTACTTTTTTTTAGATTATTCTGTTAGATTAGCTGCTGGTAGTAAACCGGTTTAAATTTTTAATTTCTGAGAAATAATCTTCACCTTTGTAACATCAAATAATAAAAATAATGAAAAAATATTTTATCTATCTATGCTTGACTAGTATACTTTGGTCATGCAATCAGTCTTCTGACAAATCCTCAAAAACAGTATCTAGCCAACCAACAAAAAGTGGAGATGTAACAGACTTCACAAAAGAAGACGTAGGTAATGGCATTCAAATTGCGACTAAACTTGATGATCAAGGAAGAATTATTGAATCAGGAGCTTTAAAAAATGGCAACAAAAATGGAGCATGGACAGAAAATTATATTTCTGGTGATCCAAAATCAATCACTTCGTATATAGATGGAAAGCGAACAGGAATACTTCTCGAATTTGATAAAAGTGGGAGGGTTAGCAAAATTGCCAATTTATTAAATGATGAATTCCATGGACGATACAGAGAGTTTTCTACTTACATTCCGATTAGAGATTCTAATTTTAAAAATGGTAAATTCGATGGATTGCACAAAGAATATAATGAGCAAGGTAAGTTGTTTAGAGATATAATGTTTGTAGATGGTAAAGAGAATGGGCTTATGAATTATTATAACGATGCTGGAGTAATCACTGCAAGTTTTACTTATAAAAATGGCGAAAAAACAGAAGGAGGCATAGTAAAATGATTACTATATGTATTCCCATATATAACCAAGATGTAACTCAGCTAGTTGACACCATTGTAAATCAATGTGAGAAGTCTGGTGAGCAATTCCAAGTACTATGTTTCGACGACTGTAGTCAAAAGGAGTATAAAGAAATAAACAAAGATTTAGGCCTCAAGTTTAATGTAAATTACACGGAACTTAGCGAGAATGTAGGCCGTAGTAAGATTCGTAATAAGATGGCTAGAATCTCTAGATACGATTTCATACTTTTTCTTGATGGAGATACAGGGATTGAGCAAGATGATTTTATACAGAATTATATTGATCTTATTTTTAAGTATAGTGTTGTGTATGGGGGTCGAATATATCAATCAAATAGTCCTGATTTAAAATATAAATTGCATTGGAATTATGGTAGAAAAGTGGAATCAATTTCCTTAAAGAAAAGGGCACTTCACCCTTACTCTTCTTTTTTGACAAATAATTTTATGGCTACTGCCAAAATAATGAGAGAGTATCCCTTTGATGAAAGCCTAGATTCATATGGGTATGAAGATTTGGAATGGGCAGAACGGCTACAAAAATCTAAAGTGTTTATTCACCATATAAATAATCCTACCATCCATTTAGGTTTGGAGGAAAACGAAATTTTTGTAGACAAAACAGAGAAAAGCATTGTAAATTTGTCTCAGCTATATAAGTCAAAAAAAATTACAGATAGCAGATTAATCAACTTTGCAAAAAAAATAGATATTATAGGGCTACAATCTCTATTCCAATGGTGGTTTGGGCGTAATAAAATTATGTTAAAATCGAGATTATCAAGTGGACAAGGATCAATACGACAGTTACAGTTATATAAGCTTGGATTGTTTTTAGAAAACAACTAATAAATATTTGAATATTATCAAGGAAATACTTACTTTTGCACTCGTTTTTAAATAACTTAACAAATAATTTCACATGTTAGCAATCGTAACAATCGCTGGTCAACAGTTTAAAGTGAGTGAAGGTCAGGAGATTTTCGTCCACCAGTTAGAAGCCAATGAAGGTGACAATGTGTCTTTTGATGAGGTCTTAATGACCATTGGAGACACCACCCAAGTAGGCATGCCGGTTATAAGTGGAGCAAAAGTATCTGCTACCGTTTTAGGTCATCAAAAAGGAGATAAGGTTCTTATCTTCCACAAAAAAAGAAGAAAAGGTTACCAAAAGATGAATGGTCACCGTCAGAGGTTCACTAAGTTGAAAATTGATTCAATTTCTGCTTAATTTTAATTAACAATCAAAAAAATCTAAATCATGGCTCACAAGAAAGGTGCCGGTAGTTCAGATAATGGACGGGACAGTAATAGTAAAAGATTAGGAGTGAAATTATTTGGTGGTCAACTAGCAACAGCAGGTAATATAATCGTAAGACAAAGAGGTACAAGATTCCACCCAAGTACAAATGTTGGTATGGGTAAGGACTTTACACTTCATGCATTAGTAGATGGTACTATTACCTATAAAAAAGGTATCAAAAACAGAACTTTTGTAAGTGTAATACCATCATTAGATGTAGCAATGGCAGCTCCTGCAAAAGCTAAAGCAGCCCCAGCAAAAGAAAAGGCAGCTCCTACAGAAGCCAAGACAGCTCCGGCAAAAGCCAAGGCAGCGCCAGCAAAAGAAAAGGCAGCTCCGGCAAAAGCAGAGGCTAAGAAAGCTCCAGCAAAAGCAGCTCCTGCAAAAGCCAAGGCAGCTCCGGCAAAAGCAGAGGCTAAGAAAGCTCCAGCAAAAGCAGCTCCTTCACAAGAAGAAGAATAGTAGAAACTTAGTTTTTTTACTCATTAAAATAATAAAGCCCTTTCAATTTAGTTTGAAAGGGCTTTTTTTGGTAAGTTAGTTTATTCCTAATCATTTCACTCCTCCTCGTCATCCTCAAAGTCAAGTTTTTCTATAAGAGATAAAACCCATTTGATTACCTTTGGACTTAGATATTTACCCATCCCTGCTTTTCTACTAGCACTTTTTAGGATGTTGACGTTTTTGTAGCCTATTTTTCTTTCTTCTGCTAATTCAATATAATCATCAAACTCTTCATGACTAATCATGTCAAACTGAGCTTTCATGATATCTAAATCATAAGGATCATTAATATCGTATTCTGGCATTTCATTTTTATTTTAAAGAAAAGCCTTCCCAACTTTCAGCTGAAAAGGCTTTTCAAAATTATTTTGGATTAATAATTATCCCTTTTTTACATCTGAACTAATTTTGTTTAGAGCAGATCCATATCTTACCCATTCTATCTGAGCTTTATTGTATGTGTGAGCTACTTCAAATGTATTGGAAGTACCATCAGAATGATCTAATCTAACAATCAAGTTTTTACCTGCTGCCATAGTAGCGAACCCCAATATAGAAACTTCATCATCTTGTCTTACAAGATCATAACTTGCTGGATCGACAAAGGTCAATGCCAACATACCTTGCTTCTTTAGATTGGTCTCGTGGATTCTAGCAAAAGATTTAACGATCACAGCATTAACTCCAAGAAACCTTGGTTCCATTGCTGCATGCTCTCTTGATGACCCTTCTCCTAAGTTTTCTTCCCCAAATACTACAGTTCCTATTCCAGCTTTTTGATATGCTTTTGCGGAATCAGGTACTGCCATGTATTCTCCAGTAACGTTATTTAGTACTTTGTTTGCTTCACCGTTAAAGTAGTTAATTGCACCAATGTAGCAGTTTTTAGAGATGTTTTCTAAGTGACCTCTAAATTTCAACCATGGTCCAGCCATAGAGATATGGTCAGTAGTACATTTTCCCTTTGCTTTAATGAGAATTCTATTGTCAATCAAGTCTTCTTTAGTGATTTCCTTAAATGGCTCAAGCAATTGTAATCTTTCAGAAGTTGGAGATACAATTACATTTATACCACTACCATCTTCAGCAGGAGCATTGTACCCTGCATCTTCTACCGCAAATCCCAATGGAGGAAGTTCAAATCCAGTCGGAGGATCTAACATGACTTCTTCCCCTTTATCATTAGTAATAGTGTCAGTTAAAGGATTAAATCCTAGTGTGCC
>JBBKVK010000187.1:0-7421 GCA_037968395.1 Saprospiraceae bacterium
CCAGTTGTTACAGTATATTGAAACCACACCATCCCATCAGTGGAACAGATATTGTCAACATTATTGATTCCTGCTATTACAGGCTCTGTACTAGCTCCTGCACAGTTTTCATTTGTTGGTGAAGCAGATGTATTTGCTAATACATTTATCATATAAGTACCCATAGTACCAGTAGCGTCTGTTGCAACTTGTATTTTGTACATTCCTGCAGGTAGACAGGCGGTAAATGGTCCAGCAGCAGCAATAACCTGTTCAAAAAGAGGAGGCATTGTGGGCAAGCATATATTTGGCCATATTGAGACTACTGCTCCCACAATAGTGCCCGGCGTGAAATTAATGACTACTGAGGTATTCATACCTGTGGTTGTAATATTGTACCAAACAGAATTTATTGGAGATGTCAAACTTGGAGGAGCTAATTCACCTACTTCATCTCCAGATCCTAAATTGGTTCCATTATCAGTAACGGAGCCATTGCTGGCCAATGTCATAGCAGCACTACACATATCTGTTTCTATAGTAACTAACTCAGATATAAGAGTGGTCTGTGAGTTGTACACCATCTTTTTAGTGACACCATCTTCATTGTGACATAAGTCAAATGTCAAGTGATATGGGGTGTTCCCAGCCATTAATGATGTCAAATTTAACAATAGAAAAGCTATTATTAAGGTAGAATTTCGCATTATAATAATTTATATATAAAAATAAATAGTCTCTGTAACTATGAGTCTATTCGTAAATGGATGCCGCTTGTCCGACATTAAAAGACGTAAGGAGCTGTCTTTCAAACACAATAATAATAAGTTAAAGTTAAAAACACCCTATTTTTTAACATTATTTTTGAAGTATTCATTAATTGTTTCGAGATCTTCCACTGTATCAACACTTATATTGTTAATGTTCATTTCTATACAATAGATTTTCAGACAATTTTCTAGCCATCTGAGTTGCTCTAATTGTTCTACAAGTTCCAATTTACCAATGGTAAAGTCAGAAATTTGCTTCAAAGCTAAATTACTAAACCCATAAATTCCAATGTGTTTATAGTATTTTGACTTCTCAAGCCAATTACGATATGGAATGTCTCTTTGGGAAGGTATCGCTTGTCTGGAAAAGTATATAGCAAATCTATTTATATCAAAGACACATTTTACTTTTGAGTAATCAAATAAGTCGGAGTCATCTGTGATTTGTGTTATTGGTGTTGAAAGGCCACTTTGCGATTCAATAGTTTGAGATATGAAGTAGTCTATGTTTTCACCTGTTACTAAAGGCTCATCACCTTGTACATTAAAGTAATAATCGTAACTATTTGACTTAGAATACTCTATGATTCGATCTGTGCCTGACTGGTGTGATTCGGAAGTCATCATTGCTTTGTGTCCTGCATTTTGGATCACTTCCATAATCCTTTGATCATCTGTAAGTACTATTACATTATCTGCATATTTACTATTAGACATATTTTCTAAAACCCTTAAAATCATAGGTTTTTCTGCAATTAAGGCTAATGGTTTACCAGGAAGCCTGCTTGATTGATATCTAGCTGGTATACAGACGGATATGGATTTATTTTGAATCACTAATTTGCCAAATTTAAATGTTAAAGATATATTAATTGAAAAGATTGTATGTAAATTTTGTAGAAAACTTTGTTGAGTGGATTAGATAAACTTATTTTTGCCAATATATTTAAATTATTTTAATACAATACCATGAGATTACTATTTGCTTTTATTTTATTTGCCTTTTCATCGGCTTTGTTTGGTCAAGCATACAATATTGATTTAAAGATCAAAAATTATGAAAATGATACATTAATTGTTGGATATTATTATGGTGATAGACAGCTTGTAAAGGATACATTGTTTGCCGAATCAAAAGGTAAGTTTTCATTTAAAGGTCAAGAGAAGTTAGATGGTGGTATGTATATATTATTATTCAAACCAGCTAACAATATTCTTCAATTTTTAATGCCTGAAGATGATCAGATATTTTCATTAGAATGTGATATAAAGGATTTGAGTTTTGCAAAAGTGAAAGGAAGTAAAGATAATGAAGCATTCTTTGGATACTTATCATATTTGCAAACGAGAAGAGCTGAAGCTGATCCACTTAGAGCAAAGATAAAAGAGGCTGAAGAAAAAGAAACAAAGGATGATGTTTCCAAAGCCAAACTGGACAAATTAGATAAAGAGGTCGATGCATTTAGAGAAAAAGTACTAAGAGAAAACCCAAATTCTGTTACTTATCAATTATTAAGATCAAACATTGAGCAAGACTTACCTCAATTTGAAGGCACAGAAGAAGAAGTGCAAATGGCGAAATACAGGTACTACAAAAAGCACTATTTTGATAATATAGATTTCGCATACCCATCCTTAATTAGGACTCCATATTTTTATGATAGGATTAATACATATATTGAAAAGCTAACTCCTAAGGCACCTGATAGTATAATCCTTTCGATCGATTACTTATTAGCTAAAATGAAAGGAAATGAAGATGCTTATAAGTTTTGTTTAAGCACTTTGCTCAATAAATATGCTAAAAATAAATTTATTGGTATGGACGCTATTTATGTACATATGATTGATAAATACTATAGCAATGGTGAAGCAGACTGGGTTGATGAAGAGAATTTAATCAAAATGAAGGAGAATGCTAATAACTTAAGACCGATCTTAATAGGTAAAGTATTTCCTAATATTACAGTTTACAAAGAGGATAAGACACCATTGATGATTCATAGTGTTGAGTCAGAATATACAATGGTTATATTTTGGGCACCAGATTGTGGTCATTGCAAGAAGTCTATGCCAAGTATCATAGAATTTTATGAGACTTATAAAGATAAAGGTTTAAAAGTTGTATCCATCTGTTCAAAAGGAGGAGGTAAGCTAGAAAATTGTTGGGAATTTATCAAGGAGAAAGGAATGGAGGGATTTATTAATACAGGCGACGAGCATCAAACTTACAGAAAATATGTCTATGTCCCTTCGACCCCGAAAATATTTATTCTTAATAATAAAAAGGAGATTTTAATTAAAGACGTCCCTTCTGAAGAATTAAGTAATGTGATGGATGAAATATTGAAAGAAAAGCAAAGTGATTGAAAATATTCATCATAAAAATGATACATTAAAGAGGGTATTTCATATAATGAAATATCCTCTTTTTTAATGAAATATTTTTAATGTTTATAAGACAAAATGCAATAGATTTGTGAATGAAAATATAAGATGAGTATTCATTTTATCATAGAATTAGTTTAATCTTGCATATAGCTATTGTTTAATCAATAACATATTAAGAATATCTTGCATATAAATATAAATTTTATTCGTTTCTTTGTGTAATTATTCTATTTTGTAAAATGTGTTGGGGTTTTTTGACTTCAATAGCGTTTAGTTAGTATTGTATTTTAAAATTACAGTTTGATGAAAAGGTTAGTATTGTTGATGTTTGTTATTCTTACCAGTTTTAGTGCTTGGTCTCAAGATAAAACTTATGATTGGGGTGTATCTTTTAAATCATTGTTTTTGGATTACCAATCTCAAAATGGTGGTAGTGTAGATGCAATAAGAAATTATCACCATGGGTTTGAGATAGGTTTGCATAGAAAACTGCAGGATAATGTTAATCTTGTTTTACCTATTAAATATGGCAATGTCAATTCAAATAGTATAGAATCCAATGACTGTTTACATAAGAAAGTATTGGGATTAGATGCTCAAATACAATATCAGTTTCAAAAGCCAGATGCTAAAATAGTACCTTATTTTCTAGGAGGATTAGGTGGTGTATTAGAATTTGAAGGTGATTTTAACATTCAAGCACCCATTGGAGTAGGGTTGTTTTTTAAAGCAGCTCCTAACGCTTATGTAAATTGGCAGTCAGAATATAGATTTTCATTTGCTGAAAACAGAAACAACCTGCACCACGGAATAGGTTTTGTGTACCTTATAGGAGATCCAGTTGTAAAAGAAGAAGTTATAAAAGAAGACTTATCAGATACAGACGGTGACGGTATTGCCAATGATTTAGATCTATGTCCTGATGTTTTTGGTTTAAAATCACTTAATGGATGCCCTGATAGTGATGGAGATGGTATTCCTGATTTTCAAGACAAATGTCCAAATGCAGTTGGTTCTAAGTTGACAATGGGCTGCCCCGATACAGATGGTGATGGTATACATGATGGAGATGATAAATGCCCTGAAGTAGCTGGTACAGTGGAGAATGATGGTTGTCCAGAGGAAGTATCAGATAGAGATGGTGATGGAGTTCCGGATAGTAAGGATGCATGTCCTGATATTAAAGGTGATAGTGTCACTGGTTGCCCTGAAGATGATAACGATATGGATGGTGTGCCTAACTCAATTGATAAATGCCCTGATACCAAAGGACCAGCCGCAACTAATGGATGCCCTGATACGGACGGTGATGGTATAGCGGATTATGAAGATAAATGTAAATATTCAGCAGGTCCTAAAGTATATAACGGATGTCCAGATACAGATGGTGACGGATTAGATGATAGTATTGACAAATGCCCTAATACACCTGGAACTGTTGCAGGTAATGGTTGTCCAGAGATTACAAAGGAAGATAGAGAGACTTTGGATATTGCAATGAGAGCAGTACAGTTTGATACAGGTAAAAATACTTTTAAATCTGAATCATATCAGATTTTAAAGCAAATTGCCAATATTATGAATAGGTATCCTGACTACAATCTTTCAATTGCAGGACATACTGATAATGTAGGTAACTCATCTGCTAATCAGACCCTTTCAGAAAGAAGAGCCCAGGCTTGTTACACATACTTAGTTTCTCAAGGAGTATCAACTTCTAGAATGAGTCATGCTGGATATGGAGAGTCTCGACCGGTATCGGATAACAATACTTTAAATGGAAAAAAATTAAATAGAAGGGTGGAGTTTACGCTTATCCCTAGATAAACGAATAGGCACCACAAGGTTAAGCCCTTCATCCCTATGGTTTGAAGGGCTTTTTTATTACAAATTACTGCAATTATTTGGGTCTACAATGACTTTCAAAGAGTTGGGTAACACTCTAAACAGATAGTCGCCAGCGTCAATTTTTCTTCCTTCACCATCTAGATGTAAATAGTTTGGCTCTTTTAGGGTAATTTTAAATTCTTCAGACTTATAATGATCGACTAACTTACTCTTGTGAAGCTTTCCTGTGATGAATTTGGGTAGATCAAGTAGATATTTCCACAACTTATCTTCCTTGTAAAGCATGATATCCAAGTTGCCATCTTGAAGGGAAGCAAGCGGTGCTATACTGAACTTAAATCCATACAAAGACGCATTAGCAATTACCATAGTCTTGTAATCTCCTATGAAACAACGATCGTTTATGCAACAAATAGCTCCAACAGGTATTGCATTAATTGCTCCCTTGATTGATTCTTTTACGTATGGCCACAGGCCTCTTTTTTTATTTAATTTGGTAGTGTAAGCTACCTTTGCATCAAATCCAATACCAGCAATGTTGACAAATGGAATATTATTGACTGTACAGCTATCAATAACAACAGAATGTCCTATTTTTACTAATTCAAGGCTTTTGGTTACAGATAGATGTAAACCTAAATGTCTTGCAAAGCCATTGCCACTACCCATGGAGATTATACCCATTTTTACATGAGATCCTATTAGACCTGATGCTACTTCATTCATTGTGCCATCACCTCCTATGGCAATAACGATATCTTGATTTGCATTTACAGCGTTTTTACTAAGGACTGTTGCATGACCAGCTTCTTCAGTTTTGGCTATAGTTAGATTGTATTCTGGTTGTTGAAATACTTGGCTAATTTTTTGTTCGATACCTGCTTTATTACTAAGTCCCGAAAAAGGATTTATAATTGCAGTAATTTTAATTGGACTAATCGTTTCCATAAAGTTTTGTGAGCTGATTTTTTAAAGCCTTCAAATCTTTTGGAAGTTCGCAGTTAAATACGATTCTTTTGTTGGTAGTAGGGTGCTCTATTTCTAGATGATAAGAGTGCAAAGTTAATCTTGTGATAAAAGGCTTTTCAGTTTTACCTTTTGAGACTCTAAATTTTCTTCCTTTTAATTCAGAAAGAAAAAACTCTTCCCTAGTCCCATAATTTGGATCAATAAACAAAGGATGACCAATATGTGCCATGTGAACTCTTATTTGATGTGTTCTTCCTGTCAGTAAGTCAATATCTACTTCGCTTACATTGCCATATACATTTGTCGTTTTATATTTAGTGATCGAAGGTTTACCTTTTTTATAGACTACCATTTTACCTTTAACATGAGGCGACTCTGCAATGGGTTCATCAATCACCCCTTCTGAATCAGTTGTCCCTTCGACAAAGGCTACATATTTTTTGCTAACAGTCTTGTTTTCAAATTGCATAGAGAGGTGTTTGTGAGCTTCCGAGTTTCTAGCAAAAATAACAATACCACTGGTATCTTTGTCTAAACGATGTACCGTGAAAACTTCATCATACTTTTTACGTAATTGAGACAATAGGCTTGGGATATTAAAAGTAAATCTATCTCCAATTGACAATAAGCCAGCTGGTTTATTTACTACAATAATATCTTCATCAATATGTAAGATGTCTAATTTAATCATTTTTTGTATTCAATTTTGTTTTCATAAACCTCTTGCTTCTAATTGTCGAGCAATGTATTTACCTAGAATATCAAATTCAATATTTACAGTTGTATCGATCCTTACATGTTTAAAATTAGTGTGTTCAAAGGTATAAGGAATGATTGCTACTTTAAATGTACTCTCATCCTCTTTTGGCAATATAACTGTCAAGCTTGTTCCGTTAATGGCGACGCTTCCTTTGTTTACTAGCAGATGCTTGTTTTCAGGACTTAAATGAAAGGAGAAATACCAACTGCCATCTAACTGCTCTATCCGTTTGCAAAAAGTAAGTGTATCAACATGTCCCTGAACAAAATGCCCATCAAGTCTAGTGTCAGGTTTCATGGACCTTTCTAAATTGACAAAAGTACCAATTGTCCAATTTTTAAGGTTTGTAACTTCTAGGGTCTCTTTGATTGCAGTTACTACATAAGACTTTTCTGCTAATTCTACCACAGTAAGGCAAACTCCATTATGGCTTATACTTTGGTCAATATATGCTTCTGAAGCAAGATGAGTACTAATGGTGAAATGTATGTTATCTCCATCGTGTTTTATTGCTTTTACCTCCCCTAATGCCTCTATTATGCCTGTAAACATTTATATTTTTTCAATTATTAATTATTAATTATTAACTATTAACTATCAACTATTAATCATTATCAACTACTTTTTTGCTTGCCCCAACCCTAAAGGGAGGCAATGCTAATCCCCAAATTGAATTCTGTCCTCTTTGTCGCTACAAAATTACC
>JBBKVK010000188.1:0-12429 GCA_037968395.1 Saprospiraceae bacterium
AATATTTATAATAATATAATGTCAAAATACTATTTGAGTTGATGACAATTAAAAGCATTTTATCCCTTAGAAGGAATTCATTTCCGTTATTAGTAATTTATTTGTTAACCCGAGTTATATTAATAAAAAGACAAATGAGTAATCCCGTAGTCTAAATTTAAAAAATATCTACCTACCACAGCCTTGCAAGATAAACATATAATTTGCTTAAATAATCACCCAACGTCACCGAATAATCATTCTCTATTTTCAAAGCAATTTTAATATGCTTTTTTTGTGCCATAAATTAACCATGTAGCTTCGGTAAAGGTTTTTCAAATATTTATCCTTTTATAGTATCCGCTTTTATGTTAAGGTAAAATGTGAGAATATTGACAAGCTCCATCTTATTAAAAAAATTATAGGAGGCGAGGTGAAAGCTATGTTTGAAACATGTATAATGATAATTAAAGAATTGCCATTATACATGGTAAAGCAAAAATAGAAAAACTAACAGTAAAACTTAAATAGAAGGCTTCTTGAACACTTAAAATAAATTGCAAACATTTTTATGAATACCTGTATTTCCCCAATTAATTGTATTCAATCCCTTTCTATCTTGCTAGGTTTCAATTTGGAATCTAGCAAGTTTTTATTTTTAACAAAATAATGATAAACTAGAGTCAATTACTTTTGTATATTAGCCTAACTCAACTATCAATTCAATCTTTAGATGTAAATGAAATGTTATAAAAAATATTATCTCTTTATACTAATATTTATTTCAGGCACTCATACTGTATCAAGTCAAATACTCTTTGACACAGTTAATCTTGATGCTAAAATCGCTTTAAACTATACTACAAGCATTGATTTTGACAGTCAAAACAATATGTGGATTTCAACCAGTAGAGGATTGTATAAAATAGATGGGTACTCATCTAAATATTATGTTTTTAACCCTAATGACAGTTTGAGCTTATTAAATAATAGTGTTTTTAACACATATGAAGATAAGGATAGTATATTATGGATATTGACGGATAAGGGTATTCAATATTACGACCAAAAATTAGAAACATTTCATTCTATATTACAATCTTTTGTAGATCAACAAAAAGATCTATATAAAATTACATTCACATGTGCCAAGCAGATTGATAAGAATAGATTAATTTTTGGTACCAAATCTGGGTGTCTGATTTATAATAAAGTATCCAAGGAATATAATCATTATGATATCATCCCCAAAAATGAAGTAGATGGCTATTCATCATTTGCCCATGTAATTGAGATCATTGAAAACCCTAAGAATATTAATGAATTCTTTCTACTTACAAGATCAGGTTTATTTTCATTTAATACTAATACTTCATCATTTACAAAAATGAATATTGGTCCAGGAAATTTTCAAGATATTGCCATTCCAGGATTGAGAATAAGATTAAAAAATGATGTGTTTTATATGATTATAAAAACCAATATTTATAGTTATAATATACTTACCAAGCAATCCAAAGATTATTATATTGATACGCCTTTTAAAGACATGGGCATGATCAGAGATTTTGTCTTTTTAAGTGAAGACAAAATTTTAGTAAGTACCGCAAATAGTGGACTGTATCAGATAGATATAAATAAACCAGATTACCTTTCAAGAATTCAAGAAGGACCGTTTAATAAGTTTGCCATTGATGCAAAAGGTTATTTGTGGACCATTTTAGAAACAAGTAGTATAATTAGAACAAAAGAGCCTTTATTTAAAGGTCAACCACACAAACAAAAAGTAACAATAAATCGATTTTGGGTAAACGATATACCCTTGTTAAAAAGGGATGTATTAAAAGAAGATGTATTTAAACTTAAAGATTTTCAACGTAATATGTTACTTGAAGTATCTCTGCCAAATCCTATAGATAAAGCAAATGTTACTTATTCATATAATCTCAGAGAAAATAGAAATGACTGGATTTCAATTCCCAAAGATAGAATACTTGTTTTGGAAAACCTTAGCCCTGGAGATTATAAATTGATAATTAAAGCTCAGATTGGCAAAGCTGAACATTTTTCAGAACCATTTATGTTTAATGTAGACAAATATTTCTACGAGACTTGGTGGTTTAGAGCATTAATACTTTCGACTATTTCATTCTTTCTGTTAAGTACTTACTATTTGATAAATTCTAGAAAAAGGGAACGGATTAAACACCAAAGGAACATCTTATCTATGGAATTAGATGCATTGAGGTCGCAAATGAACCCCCATTTTTTATTCAATACATTAAATAGTATTAAGAATTATGTACTTACAAAAACACCTGACGAAGCTGCCCACTACTTAACACGTTTTGCACAATTAATTAGGAGCATATTAGAAAACTCCAAATCAGAATTCTTAACCTTAGAACAAGAACTAGATGCTATGAAATTATATGTAGAAATGGAACACTTGCGATTTGGAAAGGATTTTAATTATGAATTTAATATCGATGAAACAATCAATGTAGTTACTTTTAAAATTGCACCAATGCTCCTACAGCCTTACGTAGAGAATGCAATATGGCATGGCCTCATGAATAAAAGAAGTGATAGGTCACTAGAAATTAAATTGACGAAAGCTACAAATGGTGTGAAATGCGAGATTATTGACAATGGCATTGGTCGAACAGCATCACAAGAGTTATACAAGAATAGACCTAATAAGAAGTCGCTTGGTTTAAAAATCACCCAAGACAGGATCAATAATATAAACTTATTATACGATTTTGAATCAAGTGTTCTAATTGAAGACAACAAACCAATGGGGACTAAGGTGACCATATACTTACCAGAGATAAAAGGATAAACATGGAAAATTATACTTGTATTATATTAGATGATGAAAAAAATTGTGTTGAAGTTTTAGCATTCGAAATCAAAAAGGTTAAACCTGAAATAGAAATTGTAAACACATTTACGGAGCCAGAAGATGCTATAGAGTATCTAGAAAAGCATACAGTTGACATTATTTTCTTAGATATAGAAATGCCAAGAATGAATGCTTTTCAATTTCTAGATAAATTAAACTCCTTACCTGCAAATATTATCTTCACGACTGCTTATGATCATTATGCTATTAAAGCTTTCAGATATTATGCGGTAGATTATTTATTAAAGCCAATCGAGAGAGAGCTACTACTT
The DNA here is from genome assembly GCA_037968395.1 of Saprospiraceae bacterium. Classification (GTDB taxonomy): domain Bacteria; phylum Bacteroidota; class Bacteroidia; order Chitinophagales; family Saprospiraceae; genus JADKBO01. The sequence continues at coordinate 3,160 of JBBKVK010000188.1, forward strand.
TTAGCCATCAATCGAGCTTATGAAAATCAGAGAAAATTGGATAAGCACATTATTCAAGAGATACATTCTAAAATACAAGCACCAAATTCCATTTTCACTAAGATAGCTGTCCCTGTGGAATCAGGGTATAAGATGATAGCGATAGCTGAAATAGCTCGATGTGAAGCTAGTAGCAATTATTCTATGATTCATAAATTAGATAAATCAACGATCTTAATTTCAAAGCCATTAAAGTTTTTGGATACTCTTTTGGAGCCTCATGGTTTCTTTAGGACCCATCAATCACATTTGGTAAATGTTAATTATATAGAATCTTATTCTAGAGTTGATGGCGGCATTATTACACTTTCTAATGGAATGAAGGTCACAGTATCTAAATCTAGAAAGCCCGTATTTGAAGAGTTCCTATCAACATATTTGAGATAATCCACCGACACACTTTCCAATTAATTACTTATAGGTCAGAATACACAATCAAATAGTAGCAATCCTCATTTGCTATTTTGTAGACCTAATTCATCTTCTATTTTTGACTTGATTTAATAATATCAAACTCAAAATAGATGAATAAATATTTAATTACCTCAATTCTAGTTGCATCTGCATTTTGTGTCAGATCTCAGACTATATCTCAAACTTTGATTTCCCCTTCCGGAAGTTATACCGCCAATGAAAATATTAAACTACATTGGTCTGTAGGTGAATTGTCAATACAATCCTATGATACAGACATTAATTTGACTGAGGGCTTTTATCAGCCAAGTCTTATAATCATCCTTAATAATAAGACATCATCTAGTTTAGATTTAATATTAGAGCTCTACCCTAACCCTACCAGTGATTATCTCATTATCCAACATGATGAAAAACTGCATTACAATTTATATTCATTACAAGGTCAGTTGATTAGGTCTGGTATTATAGGTCCAGAAAATGAAAAGATACATGTCAATAATTTAATAGATGGCACTTACCTCATTAGGTTTAACAATCCTTCCGGTAAGTTCTCAACTAAGAAATTTATCAAAACAAGTTTATAATAAAACAAAACCATATTTAAAACATTCTAAAAACTCATAAAATGAAACAGTTATTTTTATTACTAGTCATGTTTTGCCTTAATTTAACGATACTACAAGGGCAAAATGTTCCTCAAGGATTTAATTATCAAGGTGTAGCAAGAGATGCAGATAATAATCCATACGCAAATATCAATTTAAGCATAAGGATGTCACTTTTAAAGGATGGAACCAATGCTATTGTCTATTCCGAATCACATTTGGTAGAAACATCCGATTTTGGAATCTTCAGCATTGTAGTAGGAAAAGGCAACCCTGTCAATGGTCAATTTGAAAATATTGACTGGTCATCAGGTGATTATTTAATTAAAACAGATATTGATCCAAATGGTGGAGCTGATTATATAAATGCTGGTAAAAGCTCGTTGTTTTCGGTACCTTATGCAATGTATGCCTTCCAAGCAGCAAATGGGGGCAACTCAAACAATATAACTATCAAAGGTTCTGTTAGCACAATTACCAATTTACCAAATAACGCTGATGAAGGAGATTTGTATATCACACAAGATGATGGGCATGGTCATGTATGGGATGGTAATTCTTTTATAGATATAGGGCAATTTAGAGGCCCTCAAGGAAATCAAGGAATGAAAGGAGATAAGGGTAATCAGGGAGAACGTGGAGTGACAGGTGACACTGGAGATCGAGGAGACCAAGGGATTCAAGGAGATCAAGGATCCAAGGGTGACAAAGGAGATCGAGGAGACCAAGGTATTCGTGGTGAAAAAGGAAATGATGGTGCTGGAGTGACAATAATAGGATCAGTAGTTAATAGCAGTGGATTACCAAATACTGCAAATCTTGGCGACATGTATATATCACAAAATGACGGTCATGGCCATGTCTGGAATGGTAATAGCTTTGATGACGTAGGACAAATAAAAGGTCCAATAGGAGATCAAGGGATACAAGGGCCTAAAGGGGACAAAGGAGATCTTGGTCCTAAAGGAGATCTTGGCAACAATGGAGATCAAGGGATACAAGGGATTCAAGGATTAAAAGGGGACACTGGTGAAAAAGGAGACCAAGGGGATATAGGTGCAAAAGGAGATATGGGGATTCAAGGTGTGCAAGGTGACCAAGGTCCAAGTGGCGATCAAGGGATCCAAGGACTTAAAGGAAATGAAGGCGAGAAAGGGGATCAAGGTATCCAAGGACTAAAAGGCGACAAAGGAGATGCTGGAATCATTGGAGCCGTAGGACCTAGAGGAGAAGATGGATATACTAGAACTTGGATTTATGATGAGCAATCTGCAGGAGAATCAGGTAAATTCTCAACAGGTAAATTATTCCTTCAAAATGTATCTAAAATTGATATAAATATTGAAGATAAGGATGATGTAGATGTTCAAACTTGGTTACAATCTCATGTCCCAGGTGATTTACTTATGATTATTGATCGAGATATTACAGATTATTTTGGGTATTACAAGGTAACAGAAAGTAGTATCAACAATGATATTGTGACATTTCAGTTAGATTTGATTGTAGCAAATGGAGATTTTGATGATGGGGAATGGAGTATTGGATTCTCTAAACAAGGGCCAACTGGTGCAGGTGTCAAAATAGTTGGATCTGTAGCTAATCCTGCATCATTACCGAGTCCGTATAATGGGGATGAAGGGGATATGTATATTACACAAAATGATGGTCATGGCTATATATGGACTGGTGCCCTTTGGAATAATATAGGCGAAATAAAAGGTCCAAAAGGAGATAAGGGTGATAAAGGAAATAAAGGTGATATCGGTAACCAAGGACCAATTGGACCACAAGGACCTGCTGGAAATGAAGTCTGGAAATCGAATGGAAATAAAATATATTATAATGATGGTCAGGTGGGAATTGGTACAAATAATCCAAGTGCAGATCTAGAAGTGGAAGATGTAAATGGCTCTGGAGCTGCTTCTTTCAGACTAATTAAGGGTAACAACTATGGCACATTACAGGCTACAAGTACAGCTGTTAACCTCGTATCATCAACTTCCAATCTCAATCTGATCGCAGGTAATTCTGGATCATTAACAGTAGAACAAGGAGGATCAGTAGGTATCGGAACCTCAAATCCAACATCTGATTTAACAGTAGTAGATGCTAACAATTCTGGTTCGGCATCTCTAGGATTGATTAACAACAATATAAGTATTGGATTATACACTGGATCTAACTCCAATCAGGCAGGATTGTATACTACAAATTCTGATCTTAATTTTGTTTTTGATGGATCAGCTAAAGCCAAGTTAAAAAGCAATGGTGTATTCCAATTGGGAAGCACAGCGGTAGGTGATCTAGTAGTGGGTGATCCAGATGGGAGTGGATTTAGCTCTATTTCGACCAATAAAAGTTCTACATATACAGTCTTACAATCCACAGCAACTGAAGGTAGAATCGGAACAACCAGCCAGCACCCATTAAGGATAATGTCAGGGAGTGCAACTAGGATTTATGTTGATGGGAGCGAAATAGGTATAAACACATCCACACCAGAGGAAGAACTCCATGTAAAAGATGCTGATAATGACGGCTACCAAATTTATATGGAATCTGGTACTAAAAAATGGAGACAAGGAGTAGCCCCTCAAGGTAATGCTTATAGAATTGGTCATGTTGGCGGAAACTATGCTTATATAAATGGCAATACCTTGATGTGGGAAGTAGGATCTGATCGTAAACTAAAAAAAGACATTAAAAATATGGAATCTGTGTTGGATAGATTCAACAAATTAAATGTTACGAGATACCAATATAAAACATCTGAAGGACCAACGATTGGCATGATTGCACAGGAAGTTCAAGAGGTATTTCCTGAATTGGTAGAGACACAAAATGCAGTGATTGAAGAAGGAAAAAGCCCAGAAGACTTTCTAACATTTAAATATTCTCTCGTTCCTTTCATTACAGTAAAAGCAGTACAGGAACAACAAGTAATCATTAATACCCAACAAGAATTGATTGCAACACAGCAACAACAAATCGATGCTATGCAAGTACAAATTAATCAAATTAAAGCCCTGATCAATAAAGATTAATCAGACAGACGGTTACCCCAAATTTTAGCAAAAGCACTGTTCAACCTTAGGATTGAATGGTGCTTTTTTTATTATTCGATCCTATTAAAATCAAGATCTTTTATAATTTGACCCTTCTAGAGTAATCTGTTGAAAAGCTATGATACAGTAAGCAATTTGGAAGAGCAAAATTACCTCTAATGCTCTGGTTCAAGGAGTAAATTAGCATAATAACTTTCAGGATTATTTGCCAATTCTGTTGGGCTACCATTCTCAACAATACGACCATCTTGCATTACTAAGATTCTATCAAAATCAAATATTCCACTGATTCTATGTGTAATTGCAATAGTAGTTTTGTTGTCACAAACGGTATATATGTATCCTAATATCTTTTGCTCTGTTTCTGTATCAATGGCAGAGAGACAATCATCTAATATAACAATATCAGGGTTCTTGATAAAAGCCCTTGCTATAGAAACCCTTTGCTTCTGACCTCCCGACAAGGTTACACCTCTTTCTCCAACTAACGTATCAAATCCCTTTGGTAAGTTATCTATATCGTCTTTTACCGCAGCATTTTCAGCCATTTGCTCAATTAAGGGTTGATCTACATCACCAACTCCAAATGCAATATTATTAGAGACAGAATCTGAAAACAAAAATACATCTTGTGGCACATAACCTATTTTTCTCCTTAGGTTATCCAAATTATGTTGCTTGATATTGAGTCCATCTATAAGTATCTCCCCGGATGTAACATCATACATTCTGAGAAGTAACTCTGCAAGTGTAGACTTCCCAGAAGCAGTTTTACCTATAATAGCGACTTTTTCTCCTGGTTTTATTTCAAATGAGACATCCTTAACAGCAGTAATACCTGTATCAGGATAAGTAAAGGATACATTTTTTAAAATGATATGCCCCTTAATAGATTCGGGAGTTGTGTTACCCGATATCAAATTGGGTTTTGCTTGCAATAATTCATTTATTCTAGCTTGAGAAGCCTCTGCTTGCTGTACAACTGAAGCAATCCAGCCAATAGCTGTAACTGGCCACGTCAACATGTTTACATATATGATAAACTCTGCAATATTTCCGTAACTGATCGTCCCATTCGCAACTTTGTGTCCTCCAATAATCAATACTAAGATGGTAGAGATATTGATCAATAAAATCATTAATGGGAAAAACAAAGCATTAATCTTCACCAACTCCATTGATTTTACTCGATAATCCTCTGTCTCTTGCTCAAAGTATTTATTAAACTCCTGTTCTTTACCATAACTTTTGATTACTCTGATACCTGAATATGTTTCTTGAGCTATACTTGTCAATTTTCCTAACTGCTTTTGAATAATGCTACTCTTAAGATTAATTCTACTGCTCACCCAATAGATAGAATAAGATAAAAACGGTAATGGAAGTAATGTATAAAATGCCAATTCTACATTTACATTAAACATAGCATAAATTGTCATTGAAAACAAGGATACTAAATTGATACCATACAAAATCCCTGGGCCAAGATAATTCCTTACTTTAGATACATCCTCAGTAATCCTAGCCATTAAATCCCCTGTCTTATGCATTCTAGAAAAAGAAGTGTCTAACGACTCTAAGTGCTCAAATATATCTTTACGTAAATCATACTCAATAAGACGGGAAGTAACGATTATGGTCTGACGCATCAGATACATAAGGATGCCTTTTAGAATGATAAACCCAATAACTGTAGCTCCAAATATCAAAAGGACATGACTCAGTTCTTCATACATTGCAGTCTTACTTACACCCTCTACTGCTTGATAAGCTGTAATCTTGTCTTTTACAAAGTCTAAGGCTTCACCAATTTTTTGTGGTATTAATATCGCAAAATAATTAGAAAACACAACAAATACAGTGCCCCAGATCAAGTACCACTTGTATCTCCAAAGATATTTATTTACAAATTTTAAGTTTTTCAATAAGTTGTTGTTTTTGAAGGGTCGGATGAAAACCCTTTTTCTTATCCTACCAAATGTGACAACAAAGATAATGGTAATCTATAGAAATTGTTTAGAAGAAGAGGTTGATTTATTTAGGATCTAAAATTTATAATAAATTCAATAGAAAATATATTTTTTAACATAATGACAAATAATAATATGATTGCCACATAGAGAAACATAATTTAGTTTAGAACATATAATTGATATATAAAAAAACCTAAACTGTTGATTTTCTATATATAAAAATAATATATATAATAATGTTGTAATGTTTATGAATTAAAGTCACCTTAAATTGGTTAGAAAGAGTGTGGAGTTAAAAATTCATTACCAACATAAATATGGGTTTATCCACATTTGGTTAACACTTATTAAAAAGAGTTAATAAAAAGGATTGAAAATTTTTAATACTTTTGCACTCTACCCATATGCTAATAAGATTTGACTAAAATTCTCTATGGATTTTACCATAAACTATTAACTAAACTGTTCTTTATCAAAAGAGTAAATATATAAATTCTTACATGGCTGAAACTTCTAAAAATCTAAAAACTGTTCCAGGTGGTAAAAGCCGAACTGGTGATGTTAGAGATATGGACTCAGTCATAAATGGTAGAATTCAACCACAAGCTCTTGATTTAGAAGAAGCAGTATTGGGTGCCATCATGATCGATAGAGATGGTATGCCGGCTGTAATAGAAATATTGCGTACAGATAGCTTTTACAGAAAAGGTCACAGCATCATATTTGGTGAAATGACCAATCTTTTTTCAAGATCAATTCCGATAGATTTACTAACCCTCCATGATACTCTAAAAAAAGCAAAACTTTTAGAAGAGGTAGGTGGGCTTAGCTATTTAATAGAATTATCAAATAAAGTAGGATCAGCAGCCAACATCGAATTTCATGCTAGGATAATAGCCCAAAAGTTCATCCAAAGAGAACTAATAAAGGTATCAACTGACATCATAAAAAATTCTTATGAGGACAGTATGGACGTCCTTGAGATATTAGACGAAGCCGAAAAAGGGCTTTATAACATTACCGATCAAAACCTTAATACAGGTTACGAATCTCTAAGCACTCTTGTGCTTCAAGCTCAAAAACAAATTGAAGTGACTAGTCAGCTGGGCTCTGATATGACTGGAGTATCTTCTGGATTTAAGGAATTAGATAAAATGACCGCCGGTTGGCAACCATCCGATTTAGTCATATTGGCTGCGAGACCTGGTATGGGTAAGACGGCCTTCACACTATCATTGGCTAGGAATGCAGCAGAAAAGGGTAAAGGTGTAGCTGTATTCTCGCTGGAGATGGCCAGTGTACAATTGGTACAAAGATTGATATCCAGTGAAGCAGAGATTTCCAGTTCTGTATTAAGAACTGGTCAGCTAGACGAAAATCAATGGAAAAAACTACATGCTGCTGTAGAGAAATTGAGCCATGTACCTATCTACATCGATGATACGCCAGGGATCAACATATTTGAACTTAGAGCCAAATGTAGAAGGTTGAAACAAAATCACGACATCGAAATGATTGTCATCGATTACCTCCAGTTAATGACAGGTAACCCCAACGACAAAAGAGGCAGTAGAGAACAAGAAATATCATCTATATCAAGAGCTCTAAAAGGACTTGCTAAAGAACTAAAAGTTCCTGTAATCGCACTATCACAGCTTTCAAGAAGTGTAGAAACAAGAGGAGGAGAAAAACGACCTATGCTATCGGATTTGAGAGAATCAGGAGCGATAGAACAAGATGCAGATATCGTAACATTCATCTACAGACCTGGATACTATGGCGTAGAAGAAGGCAACTTTGATGTGCCTGCTGACCTTGCCGAAATCATCATTGCCAAGCACAGAAATGGAGGTCTAGGAACAGTCAATTTAAGATTCATCGGTGAATTTGTGAAATTTGTTGATCCGGGTGAAGGTGGTTTTGACAATGACTTTGGGCTAGATGACTTTAATGCCAATCCTTTTGGGAGCGGTGGCATCATGACCAGACCCTCAAAGGCTAATGACACAGCTGAAGTAGGATCAGATTTTAATGAATCTTTTGATCTCCCTACTGGTGATAGCGGAGATGTGCCGTTTTAGTGGGGAAAGAAACTAAGGACAGTAACTAACGGTACGGAGATGCAGCGAAGCAAGTCTGTCATCTAATTTATTGTTAGCCTTCGTTTTTTATTTATCAATTTCCAAGTTCTTTATTGCATATTTCAATTAGCTCCAATATTATTCTTTTATGCTTTGAGAATTTATATTTATTTACGCTCTTGCTTTGATAAATTTCTGCCAAATATCCATTCAGCCCTTTTAACATTCTTAGTTCATTTATTATCTTTTTTTGATTAGGTAGATTTTCAATTATATTTTCATTCATTCCTCGAGCTGGGTGCATATTTTCATTAATTGTCTTACGTAATTCTAAATTAAGGACGTCTCCTGTTAATTTTGCAAATCCCAAATTATAAGACTCTAATTCATCTTGAAATAAAATAGTCTGATTCAAATCGCTATATAGTGAAGTATACTTATCCCTAAATTCCGTATTACGAATTAAAGAGGAATTTCCATTATATAATAGTTCGGTCCAAACATTATTTGAATACTCTATTGGGTAAGTTTTACCTAGTTGTTCAATCGCAATAAATAGAAGTTGGCTATCTTTTTTTACAACTCCTTCTTTTAAAGCTTTAGCAAGGATATCATAATTATTTAGTTGAAATTCACTAAAACTAATCTGATCATTTAGGTTTTTAATATTCCCTTCTAATTCAATTTTTAACCTGAGATAGTATTCAGTTTCTGTTTTCCTGTCTTTATTTTGATCGTTCCAGTCGTTTATTTGAAGTGCAATTAATATCCCAATCACTACTAGTAGTATTTCACCAATAGCATAGAATAAGTATTTTTTGACACTTCCTTGATCTAATAATATTTTCCTTATTCTTCGAAAGAATTTATCATTGGTTTTTGTTTGTTCTAATGGAGGCTAACTTTCAATATGTACATGATTCCTTTATGCAAGTTAACCTTTTGCTACTAAATAAACGATACTTAATTAAAAGTAATACTACTTTATTATTACCACCAAATATCCAAATAAATTAATGATTTATCGTCCGCAAGTACTAATTTATCATCCATTGAATTTTCGATTAACCTCCATACAAGTTTCCAA
>JBBKVK010000189.1:0-22444 GCA_037968395.1 Saprospiraceae bacterium
TTCCTTTTAATTTTTTATCACTTGATTCTGGTTTTATTATTTGAGTAAAGATTGCCTCTTTTTTAAATTTTATAAGTGTCATTTCAAAAAGACTATCATAATTTTCAATTCTTTCAGATAGCTCATTGATTTCACCTTTATTTATTTGAGGTGTTAGATATTCTATACTGGTTGGTATTGGACCGTCGTCACCTATCTTTGATGAATATACATACCAGGATTTATCGATATCAGCTTTTGCAGTTACTAAGTAAGTGCCATCATTATTGTTAGAGATGTCAAATTTCCAAGATACTGGTGACTTAATATTTTGAGCCTGAACTCCAATTACAAGAATTAGTAGAACAAATGTGTTTATTACTTTCATTTATTATAAATTTTAAACAAAAATACACTTACTTAATCTAATGAATCATAGAAATCTAAGATTTTAGATTTACATTAACTATTAAACTTTGAAGTGTTATAGAAGTTTAAATTTAGAATTATAGCCCTAAAACACTTTTGCCTTGTTCAAAAATAACATCTACCGGAATTCCTAGCTTAGACAAATTGTCTAAATCTGATTGTAGACTTTCACTTATTACCGCTTTTATTTTTACCAATTTATCAACTTCGGTATAGTTGCCATCTCCTTGCAGTGTTAGGATTAAGCTAGACAAGTTGTCTACTGCTTTTTGAAATTTATTATAATCTACTTTATATTTTCCAGTTTTTGGGTCTTTACTAAATGCACCGTTTTCTTCAAAATAGTTAAATCTTATCATATTGGCTTTGCCGTGTGCAGAACTAGCTCCAAATCTGACTGATCTAAAGATTGAAGCCATAAATGTGGTTATATAGTCCTTCATATCTCCTTTGATCTCACCTTGTTTATGCAGTTGACTTACCATAAAAAGTCCGAGTATATCAGCTTTACCTTCCTCTATTGCAGAAGCATGTTCTTTTAAAGCTAACCTTACAGTACTTTTGCCATCAATTGTATTTTTAATGCCCAATCCATGTGCCACCTCATGAAACATTGTGTTAGAAAAGAAGGCTTCAAATGTGATGTGTTTTCTTTGGGTATCATCTATTAATTGATCTGCAATTGGGATTAATATTTTATCAAATTTTGCCTTCATAGCATTCTTTAGTTGTAACCTCCTTGTGCCTTTAGCTAGTTGAACTTCCTCATCATTCGGAAGGTTTATAGCAATAGTTTTACTTCCAGCATTACAGTCCCCAGCATAATATATCACATCATAAGCGTTCAGTTCTGTATCTGTTCCTGGAGTCTCGGCCTTGTATTTGTCTAAAACTGGAAGTCCTTTTTGCAACGATGGTAGAAAAGATGCATACTTACTTAGCTTAGATGACCATTCCATATCTTTTACTAAAACATATCCTTCATATGATGCCTTGAAACCAAACATTTGATCTTCATATGTTTCAATTGGGCCGATTACGATGTCAAGTTTATTTGTTTTCATATCTAACCATGCAAAATCACTTGGTTGATAATTGTCGTCTAATAGGGCTTTAGATCTAAGTTCTAAATAGGTTTTTAATCCAGCATCATCAGCTAATGATGCAGCTTGTTCTAATAAAAATGAGGCCCTCAATAATTCTTTTTCAAAGTATTCATGATAAGGGACAGTGTATAGAGATCCATCACTTTTATTTCTTCTAATCATCGTGTATAATGACGATTTGTCTTCCAGTTGAGTTTGTTCTAGTTCTTCTTTTATCATTGCTTTTGGATAGAAATTAGCTCCAAGAGGTTTTGCGCCAACACCTTCAATAAAAGGGGTGTTTCCGTTTAACCGATCCCAAGGTCCATAGTTTATCATAGCAAAAGCTCTTAAAGTGGAATCTTTAATACTTTTTAAGAAAACTTCTTTATCTCCATAAGCTTGTTGCCAAAATATATCATTCATTATCTTAGCTGCATCGATTAGTAGCGGGACCATTTTTGTCTCATTTGGTGTCAATCCTGATAGATCTGCTTCTAGTCTGAATGGGGTATACTTTGAGATTAAACTGTCATTAGCTGAAATCGGATTTTTATCAAAATCATAGTAAGATTGAAAATCACCAATTTCATCACTCATAATTACTTGCTGTTTTGAGTTGTTATTTGTACAAGAGGCTAATACGATGATTAGGAAGAAAAAGATAAATTGCTTCATATTATTAAATTTAGAATCAAAACTAGCAATAATATTACGAAATCTTGGTAGTGATATGTAGATTCTAATATCTATAATACGATTTTAGTGATTAATTGGGTTGCAAAATGTGAATTTTAAGATTCTTGCTATATTTATTTCTGTGTTGTATAGAATAATTACGAATTAATAATAATTTTGCACTTTAAAAAACAAATCAAAGCTTAAATTATGAAGTATATAAGTCTAATATCTATATTATTTTTCTTTTCAGTTGGATGTGGTGATTCTAAGTTAAAAGAAGTATCTACAGCTAAATCTGAAACTGAAAAAGCATTAACTAATGCAGAAGATTATCTAAAAGTAGTTGAAATGAAAATAGCAAATGTTAATGATACACTTGCTGTCATGAACTATACGGAGGAGGATATTAACAAAGCGGATCCTGAAATTAAAAATATCATGGAAAATTGTATTGACAGGATTTCAAAGATAAAATCTGATTACAGTCAATACTATATTAGTGCTTTACAGCTAAAAGATGAATTGGCAGGGGCAAAGCAACAATTGAATACAGTTGAGACTAAAATGAAAGAGGGGGTTTCGTATGATGATGCAATTAAAGAAATTGATATCAATACTCTTAATACTACCGAATTGTTGCAGACTATAGAAACAAATGGTTTGGAGTTTGAAAAGTTTAATGTTGAGCAACAACCTACCATTGATAAGTTGCTTTATTACCATAAGAGTGTTGCTAAAAGCTAAATTCTCTAAACTGGTTAAATATTAGTTAAGTACATAGTTAAAGTGTCTTAAAGCTTTAAACATACAGAAGTAATTTTCGTATTTTAGTTATATCAAATTAAAATATGGTCTTATGAAGAATACACTTTTGTTTATGCTGTTAGTTATTATGGCAAGTAGTTGCTCAAAGTCTTTAACTCCTTTTTCACAGCGGTTGTATGAAGAGTACAACTGGAATGATACTGAATTACGGAAAATTCAATTTTACCTATCTGATGACATTGTTCTTAGACGATCATTTGGTAGCAATGAGACGGCCATCTCAAATGGACAGATTAAAATAATAGATGGGAGAGAAGTCGAACAGGTTATTTTTAAAAAAGGAACGCCTGGTGTTTATGTCTTTTCGCCTAAAGAAAATAGGTTTGGAATTAGTTTTGAATCAAATGATGATAGCTATTTAATGTTTGGACCAAATCCAAAACAAAATGAAAGGTACGTATTGTTGGCAAAAGAATGGGATAGGTCTAAAGGCAAAGTTACATACAAAGGCAATACTTATAGTACAGATAGCAGAAGTGCATATACTACCCTGATGGTTGACCTAAACAAAGCTAATAAAACCAGATATGAATCAACAAAAGTGTCAGGTAGAAAGGTAAACTAAATCTTAAAAAGGTATACTACAAATGGCCTCAAAATTAAAATTTGAGCCATTTTTTTTGCCCGAAAATACAAAAGACAGTGCAGCGCTATGTTATCGCATAAAGCAGGTTAATCTGAACCCTTTAAGCTTTCTATGCATTGTCAATATTAACTAATAATATATTTATGCCTAAAAAATGGCTCGAAGGTAGGGTTACAAGAATTGATCAAATTGGAACGAGTACTAGACAATTTAAGCTTAATGTTGAAAGAGATTCAATATTTGAATTTGTACCAGGGCAATTTATTACGATGGATTTGCCTATTGGTGAAAAAAGACTAGATAGGTGGCGTAGTTATAGTATCGCATCATCTAACAATAGTGATAATTCTATAGAGCTATGTATAGTTAATTTGGAAGATGGTAAAGCGACAAATTATCTTTTTAATGAGATCAAAGTTGGAAGTACTATTACTTTTAAAGGTCCGGAAGGGCAGTTTGTACTTCCTGAAAAGATAACCAAAGACATTGTAATGATATGTACAGGAACTGGAGTGGCACCTTTTAGGTCAATGATTAAAACAATTATTGAGCAAAAAGTCACTCGTGAACATATTCACTTAATATTTGGCACTCGATATGAAAAAGACATTCTTTATAAAGATGAATTCTTAAAATTATCTTTAAATGATCCTTCATTTGATTATTCGGTTTGCTTATCTCGTGATGAAAAATGGCAAGGGTCAAAAGGTTATGTACATCAAATATATCAAGAAGAATATGCTGCAAAAAGAGATAATATCATTTTTTATCTCTGCGGATGGTCTCAAATGGTGGATGAAGCAGTTCAAAATCTATTAGATTTGGGTTACGCCAATAATCAAATAGTAAAAGAATTGTACGGGTAATTTATGGACGATGTCTACTCAAATAAGTTTGGCTTAATTCCGCATCCCTTAGCATATGCTCAATCCAATGGGTTCGTAGGGTGGATGGACATGAATGATCCAGAACAATTGTTGTCATATTATCATTTTGGTTTATTCCCTTGGGAAAATTATGGTACAAAAGGAGCATTTTTTTTTCCTTCCCAAAGGTATATGATTATTCCTTCTGAAATTAAGATACCTAAAAGCATTAGATCATATTTTAATAATCAAAAATTTCAACTAAGTTTTGATCAAGCCTTTGAAGAAGTTATGATGAGTTGTAGACACGTAAAGAGAAAAGGAGGTGCTGGTACATGGATTTCAGATGAGTTTATTAAAGTTTATAAAAAACTACATGATAAAGGATATGCTCATAGTGTAGAAGTTTGGCAAGATGATCAGTTAGTTGGCGGTCTTTATGGAGTTTCAATTGGTAAAGTATTTACGGGAGAGTCCATGTTTTCTATAGCTTCTAATGCTTCTAGGTTTGCTTTGATCTCCTTAGCAATATATTTAGAAAAAGCTGGAATTAGATATATTGATTGTCAGATCCGAAATCCATATTTAGAGACGTTTGGTGGATTTGACATGCCGGCGTCAGATTTTTTTATCCTCATGAAGCAAAATTATTTGGAAACTTCCTTGGTTGGCGATTGGGGAGAGTTATTTTCGCAGTTCGAAATATAAATCGATCTCCAATTTATGATAGATTATACAAAAGAAGTATTGTCCAATGGCTTGAGTGTGGTAATCCATACAGACAAATCTACACCGTTAGTTGCGGTCAATATTTTGTATAAAGTTGGATCAAAAGATGAAGACCCCAACAAGACTGGTTTTACCCATCTGTTTGAACATTTGATGTTTGGAGGCACTAAAAATGTACCTGATTTTGATGATGTTATACAAAATGCTGGTGGAGAAAACAATGCTTTTACCAATTGTGACATTACCAACTTTTATGACATTGTACCCGCTGAAAACTTAGAAGCAATACTTTGGTTAGAAGCTGATAGAATGCGTAACCCTTATTTTACTCAGAAAGGCTTAGACATCCAAAAAAAAGTAGTAATTGAGGAATTTAAAGAGACTTGTCTGAATGAGCCATACGGCGACTTGTGGCATCATTTATCTGCAATGGCATATAAAACCCATCCTTACCAGTGGCCTACAATTGGTAAAGAAATCAGCCATGTCGAACAAGCAAACCTGAATGAAGTAAAAGATTTTTTCTTCAATTTTTACCGCCCCAATAATGCAGTATTGGTCTTAAGTGGAAATATAGATCCTGTGCAAGGACACAACTTAGTTAAGAAGTGGTTTGGTGATATCCCATCTGCTGAAGTATTCCGACGAGAGATATTAAATGAATCTGGTCCACGACAGTTTAAATCTAAAATTATAGAATCTCAAGTACCTTTAACTTCATTAACCTTGGCTTTCCCTATGGGAAATAGATTATGCAATGGCTATTACCAAGCAGATCTATTGACAGATGTTTTAGGAAGTGGCCGTTCTTCAAGATTGTATAAAAGTTTGATTAAGGAATATGCTATTTGTGTCGATGCCGATGCCTTCATAACAGGTACTGTTGATCCTGGATTATTGATTATAGAGGCAAAAGTAAATGCAGATAGACCGGTTGATGAAGTAAGAGATATAATTTGGGTGGAAATAGATAAAGTTAAAAAAGATGCTTTGGAAGATAGAGAAATTGAAAAGATAAAGAACAAAGCAGAAAGCAACCTTATATTCTCTGAAACAAGCACTTTAAATAAAGCTGTCAGTTTAGCATATTATGAATATTTAGGGCAATTAGAATTGATAAATACAGAAGTTGATAAATACCTTGAAATTTCTTCTGAAGATCTCCTTGAGTGTGCTAATGATATTTTAGACAAAGATAAAGCTTGTGAATTGATCTATTTGCCTGCTTAACAGTTATGGCAAGCACTGTTCTTGCCCAGGTGGGTTATTGATTATATGCCTTTTAGTATCTATTCATATTATTTTCTAACATATTTTTTCATAGAATAGCTCGACCTTGAAATCGAGATTGGAGGTGACATGCCTGAGTAAGTCCAAGGTGCGAGAATATTTAAGATTTTAATATTATAATACAATTGAAGGACCGAGTATTGACACAGCATGTTTATAATTTCTTACTAGTACATAACTAATAAATTATACTTGTTGGACCCTCTTGTTTTAGTAAGTGTCAAATCCAAATGTGATAAATCGAAACAGAATCTAATTTAGCAAGGGTATATTTATTTTATTTTCAATAATTATTGAAAATAAAGAAACTTTAGCGTATATTTGTTTTATGAAATACGAAGAGGCAAGAGAAAAATTTATTCAGACCTGGGGAGCAATGGGCTCTAATTGGGGTGTAAGTCGTACTATGTCACAGATACATGCATATTTATTGACCTTGACAGAAGACACTACAGCTGATGAAATTATGGAAGGCTTAGGCTTAAGTAGAGGCAATGTAAGTATGTCACTTAAAGCATTACAAGAGTGGGGCTTGGTGTATAAATCGTATAAAGCAGGTGAAAGAAAGGAGTTCTTTTACGCTGAGAAGGACATATATCGTATTGCTATGCAGATTGCTAAAGAAAGAAAGAAGAGAGAGCTTGATCCTATGATACAAGTATTAGAGCAGCTAAAAGATCTCAAAGTAGAAGCTAAAGATAAGAGTGAAGCGGAAGAGTTTGAGAAAGTAATTGGAGATATCCTATCGTTTGCAAAAAAGAGCGATAGAGTATTGAGCACATTCGTATTGAGTGAAAAAAGTTGGTTTAGTGCTTTAATAAATAAGATATTTAAGTAGTTTTTTTATAAATATATATTTCAATAATTATTGAAAATTAAATAATAAACGAAATGGAATTTGTGCTTAGAATTGGGTTTTGGATGTTGGTCTTTGGATACATCTCAATAGGCGGTTACCAGTTATTCGACTTTTTATTGAAGCTGATTAGAATTAGCTCATATGAACTAATTAGTATCAAAAGAAAAATCAAACTACATGGACTGTATTTAGCGATATATTTCTTTGGGTTATGGCTGCAACTAGATTTAGATTTTACAAAGTTTATTGCATTATACATATTTATTATTCCATGGATATTTGTGATAAACTGGATACAAATTAGAAAGAAATTAGGGTATAGAATTACAACGGAAGGAATCATTGAAGATTTTTTAAAAGCTTAATTTAATCATTCAAACATTTAATTATGAAAATAGTAATAGCAGGCGGCACAGGATTTATTGGGCAATCTATCATTAGAAACTGGCCCGATGAGCAAGTTAATTTTCACATATTGAGTACTAATCATAGTAAATGTGGAGATAATATCCATTATTGGGATGGGCAGTCGCTTGGGGAATGGATTGAAATATTGAAAGACACTGACGTATTGATAAACCTTGCTGGGCGATCTGTCAATTGTAGATATACTCAAGAGCACATGGAAGAAATTTTGAATTCTAGAATAAATTCTACTAAAGTGCTTAACAAAGCTTTATCATTACTTGATAATCCACCTCCTATTTGGATCAATGCTGGGACCGGTACTATTTATAGAAATGAATATCAACGTCCAAATACGGAACAGGATGGTATATTAGGAGAAGGGTTTTCTGTAGAAGTAGCCAAAGCATGGGAAAATGAATTTTTTAAGGCCAAAACCCCTAATATCAGAATGGTGGCACTAAGGACTGGCTTTGTGTTAGGTAAAGAAGGAGATTTATTTCAGACTTTTAAGAAGCATACACTCCTTGGACTCAATAAAAAACATGGCTCTGGTAAGCAAATGATTAGCTGGGTACATGAATTAGATGTGGTAAGAGCAATCTACCATATACTATTAAGACCAAACCTGAATGGGGTAGTTAATGTATGTACTCCAAATTCATTAACTGATAAGGATTTCTTAACTGTATTCAGAAAGAAACTAAGCGTAAAATTTGGCATTCCTATGCCACTGTGGATGCTCAATATTGGGGCATTTATTTGTAAAAGTGAGGTGGAATTATTGCTTAAAAGTAGATGGTATTATCCAGAAAAATTAATTGATGATGGATTTGAATTTGAATATCCAGATCTAGAATCCTGCCTTGATAATTTGATAAATGGGAAGGATGATTTCAAAGAAGAATTTCAATGTCATTAAGTAAGGAGTTGATAGTTTTTTGCATTATGTGGATATTCAGTTCAATTTCAAATTATTACAATTGAATTAGATTTTGTATTTTCACTAAAATATTAAATCTATCACAGTGTTCATACGTAGTATTATACTTCTGTTTTTATTGCTTAATCAGCTGTCTTTAATTTGTCAAGCTAATTTAAATCAGTTTACTGATCTTGAAAAAGTATCTTTTGTAGAAATATATTTGGAAATGAAATTTAATAATCAAGCAAAAGATTTAGATATCAGCCCGATACTTGATTCGTTGGTTATTTCTAAAAGTCGTTATAAAGAAATAATAGAAGAGTCCTTAATTGGACATAAATTTTCTATAAGCCCAAACGAATTAGTATTAATTGAAAGAATAAGACAGGAAAACGAACAAATTCAATTAGCGCATAAGCTGAATTTAATTCGACTTTGTGAAATAAAAAACATTGAGATAGACATATATTTCGGCATTCTAGAACAATATAAGACTGATATTAGGTTTCAGAAGTCATTGATGTCAATTTTTCAATCTGTAATGCGATGACTATGGTAAAATATCTAATCTTACTATTTTTATTTACAGTTAGTCTATCAGCGCAACCACCGACAAATAGATATACATCTGAAATTTTTACAGGGGTAACGGAAACTAATAATGTTATATTTAGTACAAATATTCCTAAGCCAAAGCCTGGCGGAGGATTTTACGAATTCATAACTGGATATCCATTAAATGTCAAAGAATGGGATACCTCTCCTGTTACATTGAGGATGGATGTTTTTGAGCCAACTGGTGATACGTTATCCAAAAGACCAATGATAATAATTTGTTTTGGTGGTGGATTTTTATCTGGGGGAAGAGATCATTGGAGTATAAGACTTTTGTGTCAAAAACTAGCAAGACGTGGATTTGTAACTGCAGCAATAGACTATAGACTTGGGATGAATGTGTTTGACTCGGATTTGGCAATGAGGGCAGTGTATAGAGGGGTACAAGATGGTAGATCAGCGGTGAGATATTTTAAAGCAGATGCTGCTGGACCTGACACTTATAGAGTGGATGCTGATAATATATTTATAGGTGGACATAGCTCTGGGGGATTTATTGCATTACACAATGCATATCTTGACAAAGAAATAGAAAGACCGATAAGCACTTATACTTGGAGTCAAGATGGACACCCTGTAGCAGATCAATTGTGCTTAGATTGTGTAGGAAACAACTTAACACAAAATGGGCAAGCAAAAGCTGTATTTAGTCTTGCAGGTGCAGTAGGGTTTACTGATTTTATTGAAGGACCTAATGATAAGAATTTGACTATGTTTCACAGTTTAGATGATGATACAGTTCCTTATTATTCAGGGACTCCATTCAGCAGTATTATCTGGCTGGTTGTTGGAGCTGATTTACCTACAGTTTATGGTAGTGATTCTATAGCGACTCGAGGTAATGTTGTTGGTTTAAATTATGGTTTTAATAGCTATGCTAACAGAGGTCATGGAGTACATGAGAATGGCAGTAGTGCTTTATACACAGACGTAGTACCTAATATTACTTCTTGGTTTTTTGAAGAAAGCTTAAAGCCAATTTATGAAATTATCCAAGGAGATTCTATCATATGTAGTAATGAACTGACACAAATCTACAGTTTGCCAATAGGTATAGGGCAATATTTTGATTGGACTATAGTGGGTGGAGTATTTACACAAATGAGCCCATTAAGTGATACTGTTGAAGTGTTATGGGATGCTTCCTCTGCTACAAAAAGCATCTCTGTTGTACCTTATAGTGCCTTAGATGCTAAAGGGAATTTGCTATCTCTAATTGTAGAGAAATATGGATCAGGTAATAATGAATATCTATCTGTAAATGCTGATTGGAACGATCCTAGTAATTGGAGTTTAGGACATTTACCTGTCTATTGTGAAGATGTATTAATATCAAATGTTAGTAATTTAACGACTTTGATTTTAGACAACTCTGCATACATCAATTCCTTAAATCTTGGAAGCAATATGACCTTAGATGTTATGAATAATGGGCTACTTAATATTTACCAAAAGAATACTATATCGATAATTCCTGTTCTTGAGGTGCAGGGACAAATAAATAACTTTGGCCTTATTGAGGTAATCAATAAAGCAGATGAATCAGAAGTAAAAATTCAGGCTGGTAGTATTCAAAATAAAGCATCGGGCGTTTTTAAGATCGGAAAATAAAAATTGATTCTTTGTTTTAGTGCTTAATCCCTTTGAATGTTAAAGTCTACATCATTGGTATATTGAAACCGGATGAGGTAATCAATAGCACTTTTGACATCAAACCCTTCATAGATAACTTTATATAAAGCCCTAGTGATTGGTAATTTGATATTATCATTTTCGGCAAGGGTAGATATGATTTTCAATGTCCTGACACCTTCTACTACTTCATCAGATGTGGCTAAAATTTCGTCAAGTGTCTCCCCTTTGGCAAACCTCATTCCAAAAGTATAATTTCTGCTACTTTCACTGGTAGCGGTTGCTATCATATCACCTATTCCAGCGGTACCTAAAAATGCTTGACCTGACATACCCAATTTCACACCAAATTCAATCATTTCTTTGAGTCCTCTGGTGATTAGTAATGCCTCCATATTTTTACCATAACCGAGTCCTTTGATAATTCCAGCTGCTACTGCTACAATATTTTTATAAGCACCTGCCAGCTCAGCTCCTTTGATGTCATGAGAACCAAATACGGTAAATATTTTACTGCTCAAGACCTCTTGGCCAAGTTTGATAACTTCATCATATTCCGATGCAATTACGGTAGCTGCGGGAAGTCCAGCAAGCAATTCTTTTGCTAAATTTGGTCCTGACATACAACCAACTCTTACAACTGAAGTTTCCTCAAGGATGACTTCAGACATAGTATTCACATTTTTTCTATTAAAATTAAGTGCTTTAAAGTCCACTTCTTTAATATTAGAAATGTCTAGACCCTTGGTACAATGGATTAATATATGATAAGGGTATAGGAACGGAGACATGTCAACAATGACCCCTCTGAAAGCACTAGAAGGTATTACAGGAAAAATTAATTTGCACTTTGAGCAGACCTCCTCCAAATCCATTGTCGCTTTAACCCGATGGTCCAAAGGTGTGTTCAGATAATTGTGATCTATATTGATAGCATTTGCTACATCTAATCTCCTTGTGTAAAGCAGCACATCTCTATTAGCGGAAAGCAACTTACTGATAGTTACTCCAAAAGAACCAGACCCAACAACCCCTACAGGTGAATTCATATTATATATCTACATGAGAAACAAAAATATGCAGCCTTCATAGTATTGGGTGCATCATCCTTGTAAAAATAACTCTCCTTTTAACCGTGAACTAGATATTCTAATCCTAAGAAAACTGCTCCTCCTGCTAGAAAACCTATTGCCGCTAACCATGATATTTTCTTAAAGTACCAGATAAAATCTATCTTTTCCATACCCATAGCAGCAACGCCAGCTGCTGACCCTATGATTAACATACTACCACCTGTACCAGCTGCATAAGCAATGAAATGCCAAAGTTTTGAATCTATCGGTTCTGTATACATACCCATTGAAGCTGCTACTAAAGGCACATTGTCTATGATAGCAGATCCAACTCCAAGTAGCATTATAACTACATCCTGATTTGGTACCGCATTTTCTAATCCTTCAGCCAGATATCTCAATGTACCCACTCCACCAACAACCATTGTTTCTAAGGCGGCTACGGCCATTAGGATTCCTAAGAAAAATAGTATTGAGGACAATTCAATCCTAGATAATGCTCTATGTGCAGAGTATAAATGTTTTCTTTCATTATCAAAGTCTTCTTCGGGGTGAATATATTCAGATACTAACCATACCACACCCATACTAAGCATCATTCCTATATATGGAGGTAGGTGAGTTACAGTCTTGAATACAGGCACAAACAATATAGCACCGAGCCCTAGGAATAGCATTGTTGTACTACTCAATAACTTTTCAGCTTTTTCATCAACAGTATTATCTACTTCAATATTTCCTTGAAAAGGTTTTAAGTAAGATGCTACAATAAATGGTACAATAAAACAAGCGATAGCAGGTAAAACTATCCACTCAATAAGTCCCATTGTGGTAACTCTTTTTCCAATCCAAAGCATGGTAGTAGTCACATCTCCTATTGGTGACCATGCACCACCTGCATTTGCAGCTATGACGACTAAAGAAGCATACCAGATTCTATCTTTGGTGTTGGGGATTAGTTTTCTTAATAGGGTAATTAAGACAATAGTTGCTGTTAGGTTATCAATAATTGCTGATAATATGAAAGCTAGAATACCAATGATCCAAAGTAATTTTTTCTTACTTCTTGTTTTAACCCAACCTTTTAATACCTCAAAACCTCTGTGAAGGTCAATGATTTCTACAATAGTCATTGCTCCAATTAAGAATATTAGAATCTCAGAGGTCTTACCTAAATGGTGCAAAAGATTATTTTGAAACCCTTCTTCATTAGCTTCAGTGATGCCATTTGCCATTGAAAAGACATGGTCATGGCCATCTATGATATCTAATAGACCCATGTGATAACCTACTGCCAGTACAGCCCAACATAATGCACCCATAATTAGGGATGGAACGGTCTTGTCCAAACGAAGCGGATGTTCTAAGACTATAGCTAAATAACCAATGATAAAAACGAATACTACTAACGCAACCATGTTATATTTTTATTTTAATCCTGCAAATATAACTTTTGGTTAATTCTATAGTAGTTGAATTGACTTTTTATTTCCAATTATTACAAAATTATATGTTTTAATTGGAACAAATTACTGTCTATCTTATCAAAATATTCAATTACTTAATTATTACCTCTACTGTGTCATCTCCAACATTTCCATCAGCATCAGTACCAGAAACTTTAATTTCATAGGTCCCAGCTGTAGTAAGAGAATCTAATGAAATGTTTGCTCCAAGATCATGACTTATATCTGTGTCCAAAGTTGTGATTGTATTATCTAGACCCAAAGATGAAGATATGTTGATTGACACAAGCTTTGTTTCATCTGTAATTGTTGCTCTTAACTCAATAAGGTCGGTTACTGTGAATGAAGCTCCATTTGATGGAGAAGAAATTGTGACTTTTGGAGCAGTAGTATCTCCATCCTTTCCACAAGATGTTAAAAATAGCCCGAAAAGTAAGATGTAACTTAAAAATTTGATCTTATTCATATTAAATTATAATTTAGTGTTTAGAAATTCTATAACGACTGAGATTTTTTTTTGTTTTCATTTTATTGAAATTTGATTCTTTTGCATGCTATTCTATTAGGTTCTGGATTGTCATCATTTATTAAGTTTTTTGAAGTTAGTAAGGTTGTGTCTTATAGTAAAGTAGTTAATTTTGGTTTTAGTCCTTTGGAGGGACATGAACGAAAAATATATTTAGTAAAACATGATGATATAGATTTCATTATAATGTCTGGTAAGTTGCATTATTATGAGGGATTTAATATAGATCAGATTTCTGCACCTATCAGGTGGGTAATAGATAATTACGATATACATTCATTTACAATTACCTCTGCTTCAGGTGGCTTGTCTTCCAGTATTGATATCGGGCAATGGGCTGATATTAATAGCATAGTTTATTTACCACAATTGACAAAAATATTTATAAATCATGATAGAAACTGTGAGATGTATTCGACATTAAATCAAAAGACTTATGCTTTTCATCAGGGTCCATCCCTTGGTACAGGGGCAGAATATAAAATGCTTGAAAATTTGGGTGCAGACCTAGTGGGAATGTCAATGTTACCAGAAGTGAAATATTTGGTTACTCAATCTGTAAAGCTGAGATTGCTTAGTCTCCCAGTTTGTAATTATTATCCTTTTGAAAACATAAAGGAGCCAAGCCACAAAGAAGTTATTGAACTTGCTGATGCTTCCACTATTAGTTTAAGAGACTTATTTTGTAAAATGCTAAATGAAAGCAAAGATGAATGATACTTTAGAAATATTTGCAACACTAACTGGTATTATTGCTGTATTTCTGCAGGCCCGAGAAAAGATTACCGCTTGGCCATTTGCTATAATAAGTGTTATAGTATTGGCTTATATCTTTTACAGCTCAAGGTTGTATTCTGATTTTGGATTACACCTAATTTATATTTTACTTAATATTTATGGATGGATCCTTTGGCGAGGCAAGGGAAATAATAATAAAGTGGTGCCAACACAAATAATGGGTGTTAAATCAATGGCAATAGCAGTTGTCACAATCACTATTAGTACTATTACAATTGGCTTTCTTATGCACAAATATACCGATGCCGAGTTATTTTATTTTGATGCCTTTACTACATCTGGAAGTTTGGTAGCTCAATATTTATTAGCAAAAAAGTATCTCCAAAATTGGCTTTTATGGATAATTGTAGATTTAGTGGCAATACCCATGTATTTGTATAAAGGATTGTATTACGTTTCCTTCCTTTTTGTAACTTATCTGATAATATGTTCTTATGGTTATCTTTCCTGGAAAAAGGGGATGGATACTTTAGTCGTTGATAAATAGGCAACTGTATATCCATACAAGGATAAAGTCATTTTTTTGACTTATTTAGTAGAAAATAACTTTAATATTTCTAATACATTCCCCTTCTTAGTCTTGCTAACTGGTAAAATTGTTCCATCTGTTAAAAGAATTTGCCCTCCATCTTCTCGAGAATATCCCTTGACAAAATCTATGTTAATCAAAAAGGATTGATGAATTCTAATAAAGCTATCAACAGGTAGCTTTGAAGCTATATCTTTTAAAGTACGAGATACCAATTTTGGTTTTTCACCACTAACATGAATATGACAATAGTTATTTTCAGACTGACAATATAATATTTGATTTATCTTCACAAATTCAAACCCATTTCTTGTTGGTATACTCAAATTTCCATTTTCTCGCTGATTGGACAGTTTGATAATTAATTCTTCTATATTTTGGATATAGTCAAAGGCATTAATCTTAATAATGGCTTTTTCAATCGATTTTCTTAAGAGTTTTGCTTCAACAGGTTTTAGAAGATAATCAACAGCATTCGCCCTAAATGCTTCAATTGCATAATCATTATAAGCAGTTATAAAAATCACACTAAAATCTTTATTTTTTGATTTTTTAAGGAATTCAAAACCATTCATCCAAGGCATATCTATATCTAAAAATAAGATATCTATATCCTTTTCTTCCATTTCAACTAAAGCTTTTCTAGGGTCGTTATAAGTAGCAATTATTTCTATTTCTTGGATAGATTTTGCAATTTCTAATTCTAATGATTTTATGCAAAGTACCTCATCATCCAGAATTATTGCTTTATATTTTTTCATCTCTATTTAGTTATAAGTTTGAATGTTATAGTTGCTTCTACTCCTGGCCCTTCTATTCTATCTTTTATTGATAACTTACCATTCAAAAAAGTAATTCTTTTTTCAACAATGGATAGACCAATATGGTCTCTCAACCTAATTTTGTCTTTTTGGAGTTCAACTGCTTTCGCTAATCCAATTCCATTATCCAAAACAACAATTTTGATAACGTCATCTTGGTTGGTTGTGGTTATTTTAATTTTCCCTTGTCCTTCAATATAGCGAATACCATGATGGATTGCGTTTTCAATTAATGGCTGCAAAGTGAATGGAGGGATTTTAATTTCGTTAAGATTAACATTTATTTCTTCATTAATTTCCCATGTCAGCTTTTCATCAAATCTGAGCTTTTCCAATTCTAAATAGTGTCTATTCATTTCAAGCTCCTGTGCTAATGAAATTAGGTTTGATTGATGATAGGTCAAAGAGTCTCTTAGTAATTGACTAAGGTGAGATATATACTTTATGGCTTTTTCATTTTCTTTCAATGAGATCAGTGTTCTAATCCCATTAAGTGAATTGAATAGAAAATGTGGATTAATTTGAGATTTTAGTGCAATACTTTCTAGGTGAATCAATTTTTTTTCTATTTCGTGCTGTGATTTTAAATGTTTCAGCCGTCTCCTATACCAATATATAATACTTGCACCTAATACTAAAAAACTTGTGAGCATAAACCACTTAGTTGCCCACCATGGCGGATTAATTATTATCCTAATTGCATTTTCTAATTTAGCTTCATGATTATGTGCTGTTGCTTTGATACTTAAGTTATACTCGCCTGCAGACAAATTATTAAAGTTCAAATCTGGGGTATTCCCTACCAAATTGTATTGGCCATTATTATTAAGTTTATAATAATAAGTAACATCATTTTTTTCGCCATAATAAAAACTCTCTAATTGAATATTTATATCATTTTCTTTATAATCCAATTCCAGTTCGGACGGAATATTATATAAAACATCGTTATCTCTTAACTTAATTTGGAGTATACTAAGGTCACTAATTTCTTGTGCATTTGTTCTAATTGGAAAAACCATTATTCCAGGAGTTACACCTGTCGCATAATGGTTTTTATCAATAGCATGGATGTCATATGCAATGTCATATGTAGAATATTTACTTCCCTTTTTATAGGTTTCAATTACCTTATGACTTCTTGGATCATATTTATAAAAACAATAAGTTGATGGTATTAAAAAATGATCTCCATCTATGTATATTCCATACATAATTTGCGAGTTTAATCCTTCGCTTTTTCCATGAAATTTTGCTTCAAAATTTTCACTTCTTAAATCAATTTCGATTAACCCTTTATGAATTTCAGTGAACCAAAGAGATGTATCCCCCGTAATTGTCAATCCTCTTGCTCTAGTAAAACTACTTTGCTGATGAATTGACTTTATAACCCCATTTTTAGCGTAAAATAAATTGCCAATACAGCTAAAAAAATGTCCCCCATCGTAGGTATACGCACTAAATATCCTTTTAGTAAAACTTACTTCCTCACTTACCTCTCCAGATATAGAAACTTTATAAACCTTTTGCCCTGCACTTATTAAAAATCCATTTTCAACTTCTTTTATCTCGTTCATATATTCTTCGATATGAGTAGAAAGTGTGACTATGGCTCTTTTATTAAAGATGGGGTCAAATATGATAATAGCTTCTTTATTAAATGATAAAAAAGATGATGCAAATTCTGAATATACTATTCCGAAAGGATTAATACCTTCAAAATTAAAATCCTTTAATGTAAGCGAGCCATTATCATTTTGATACATCAAAGGTGCTTTATTATCTAGTCCAATGATGATGTTATTGTCTGGATCATACACTGTGGAAGATATGGAGGACCCTTCTTGAACATAATATCGATTGGCATCGGGTTCAAATACATGAATGCCGTTAAATGTGCCTGTCCAAATTCGATCTTTGTTGTCTACAAACAAACTAATAAAAGTCTCATTTATTATATCTGCTTCATCTGCATTGATTGTTTCAATTTCATAGGATATTGGATTAAAAACTTTAGGGCCTTTTTTCTTATCCAATACAATTATTTGTCCATTGCTAGTACTTGCAATTTCATCAAGTCGATACTTCTTATGGTTATATTTTTTGGTTGTTTGCCCATTGCTTAAATTCACAATGTAATAGTTTTGATCATAATCTGTAATAATTAAAATCTCTTTGTTATTAATCCAATAAAAATCATCTATATCTCCCTCCAGATCTACATCTACTTCAACAAGTTTTATAAATTTTTCTGTTTCAATATCATACCTTTTAATATAATGTTGATGGCTGATAATCATTGAATTATCCTCCTCAATATATTTCAAATTCTTTATATGATTAGGTGATTTGTGGTAGTAAATTGTATCTCTGCTTGGACCCGCAGGCGAAAATGAAGTAACACTCCAATTTTTAATATTTATTCGATCTACTCCAAACCAATGCCCTATCCAAAGAGTAGAATCATTTTGTTGTACTACTTTTTTTATGACATCCATTTTTAAACCATCATTATGATTATAGTTTGTAAATTGGTTTGTCTTTCTATTATAAAATGAAAGTCCACTGCTTGTCGCTATCCAAATATTCCCTTCATCAGTATGAAACAAATCAAAAATTTCAGAACTTTTTAGGGTAAGACTATCATTCACATCTCCAAAATAGGTAGTGAAATTTCGCCCATCAAATTTTGATAAACCATTCCGCATACCGATCCAAATATAACCGTATTGATCCTGAGTTATCACATTTACAATACCTGGTGCCAATCCTTCTTCTTCTGTGTAAGTCCTTGTAAGGCTATATTGTCCATTTACAAAATGTAAATTGAGCAGGAGCATAAAAAGGATAAAGAGATTGTGTTGCATAAAAGTGATTAATAGATAGACAAATATAGGGATCTTTTGGGTCAAAAGGTAAGGCAAATGAGTGGACGACATGTGTGGATTAGAATTTAAGACAACTAGGACTAAATTAATTTATTCTTCAAAATTAAATTCTAAATCAGATGGTAAGTCTACTCAACAACCTTAGTAAGCTTACTCAATACGGCTTATATCTAGCGAATAATTAATGTAATTTGGCTTCAATTAAAGATTTAATCTAGCATCACTTCAAAATTATAATCATGTTGTTTTCAAAGATAATAAGGTATCCAGTTTTTATCTTATTTTTATTTTCTTCTATCATTGGATTTGGTCAGAATGTTGGCATAAATACTACAAGTCCTGGCTATACCCTTGACGCTAGAGGAACTGATGACATTACATCTGGAGGAGAGTTACAATTATCTACTCCATCTCAAACAAATTTTTTAAGATTTTTTGGGGGTCGTCTAGGCGATCCGCATCCTTTTATAGGTTTCAATGAGCTAGATACATTTCATTTTATCACAACCAATGGTGCTTGGTCAACATTTAATAGATTAATGACCATAGCTCCTAATGGGTTTACAGGACATGGAGTAGATAAGCCTTTGGCTCAAATGCATATTAGCTCAAATAGTACTACAGCAACACCCAATTTACGAATTACCGAGGAGACTGATAACTTTGCAAGAATCAAAATGGAAACCCAAACTAGTAATCTTGGGTTTTGGGATATTGCTGCTTCTTCTACACCAAATTTCACACATTTTAATTTATTTTTTTCAAGAGATACCTTCGCTCAGAATATTTTGAGCATAGACCCAGAGAATGGTGCATTTAATCATCGTAGTCTTGGCAATAACAATATAAATTATAGCTATATAAATGAAAATTCTTTTGTAGGGTATGATGGGTACTATGGTAAAAACTACTATCTAAACACTTCCGAAGGTAAAATAGTATTAAGTTCATCAAACAATTTCAATGATATAGTAATAGATACTTCGGGCTTCGTAGGTCTAGGCACATATTTTCCTAAAGCAGAATTAGATATAGTAACTGATGATGCAGATGATGGGGCAAGCCTTAGACTTGGTACTTCTACGCAGTCAAATTTTTTAAGATTATTCAGCGGTAAGACTAGTCTGAATAAACCACTAATCTATTGGAATCATGGTAGTTTTTTAGAATTTGGACAATCCTTTAACGACGATTCTCAATATACTTCATTTATGACATTAGATGGCAGGACTATCGGCATTCATAACAATGGTGGATCGGTATTTATAGGGGAAGATTCAGGTGCCAATGAAGATGGAAACGATAGATACAATACAGCTTTAGGTAAAAACACACTGCTTAATTGTAGTTATGGAGGTCACAATGTAGCCATTGGTAATAATACACTCGTCAATTATACAGAAGGGGATGCGGTAGCTGTTGGAGATTCTGCGCTACACAATAATGGAATGAATATTAACATTGCACCAGATGCTCAATACAATACGGCAATAGGTGCGAAAGCCCTATTAAATAACGATCAAGGGCATACGAATACTGCATTAGGATTTAGTGCTTTAAAAAGTAATGTTACAGGAGATGGTAATACAGCAATTGGTGTTAATGCACTATTAAATAATTATGTAGGAGAGAGCAATACCGCCATTGGTGCGGAAGCAATGGAAGAGAATGATTCTGGTCAAAAGAATGTATCAATTGGAAGATTTAGCATGAACAAGAATACAATGGGAAGTGAGAATACTGTTTTGGGATTTAATGGAATGTTTAACAATATTGATGGAGATCAGAATGTATCAATAGGGTTGGATGCAATGTATAGCAATTCTAATGGATCCAATAATGTAGCATTAGGTTATAGATCACTTATCAGTAATTTTGGTGGAGACATGAATATTGCAATTGGGACAGAAGCGATAAGCAGTGGTTCTAATTCTAATTCAAACGTAGCAATAGGCCATGAAGCTTTACAATCTAGTTCGGGTTCTAACAATACCATAATAGGAGCCTTTGCTGGGAAAGCTGGATCAACTACAAGTAATAATGTTTTTATAGGTTATTCTGCTGGATATAATGAATCAGGAAATAACAAACTATATATTGAAAATACAAATAGTACTTCTCCGTTGATCTATGGAGAATTTAATAATAATTTCATAAAAATTAATGGAGATCAAGAGGTAACTGGGAATCAAATAGTAAATGGAGCCCAAGAAGTAACAGGAAATTTTACAGTTGATGGTGGTCTACTATTTGGTAATAGTATAACGAATCTAATTGGTGTTGGTACAACTTCTCCTGAGACCAAACTGCATGTCAAGCATTTAGGAACAACACAGCTAAAAATAGAATCAAGTTCAGGTAATGATGCCATCTTACAATTATCAGACGATTCAAATATAAATAATGACTGGACACTTCGCAGAGATGCGTCTGATGGTGGAAAATTTAAAATGCAGCATGATGGATTTCAAAAATTGACGATTACTCCTTCAGGAAATGTAGGTATAGGGAGTTCTGTTGCCGCACAATCTCCTGTCTACAATTTATTTGTCGATGGTTCTGCAGGAAAACCAGGAGGAGGATCTTGGACAACCTCTTCTGACCGAAGATTAAAAAAGGATATAAACCCTTATAAGGATGGTCTCAATGAAATTGATAAAATCAATACAGTCACTTACCAATACAATGAAATATCAGGATATGATATATCAAAAGAATACGTTGGTGTTATTGCACAGGAATTACAAAAAATAGCTCCTTATATGGTTTCAGAAGACAACAATGGGTATCTTGCTGTAGACAATAGTGCTATGATGTATATGCTTGTTAATGCTGTCAAAACACTCAAAAAAGAAAACACTGAACTAATCGAAAAGGTAGAACGTCTTAATTCTATAGAAAAGGAATTTCTGCAAATTAAAATTGATCTTGAAAGAATAAGAGCTGCATTAAACTTAAAGTGAATTTGTCTAATATGAAGTGACTATTTGCAAATGGCATTTCTTACATTTTAATAATTCTCTTTGTAATAATTCCTAAATTAGTTTGGCATATAAAAAAATAATAACCTTTGTCCAAATTTGAAATATCAAATGAAACCATATTTCCTTGCTTATTGATTTTATTTGCTTGATATTTTTGGCCTGTTAAACCAATAATTGAAATTTTATTAACATTGACATCACTAGATGTATTTAGTGTAATCAGGTTATGTGCTGGATTAGGAAAAATATCTATTACATAACCATGTAGTTCATCTAGGGAATTTAACTCAATATTGGAACTACCCGGAGTGATGGTTGGTAATTCTGAGTAAGTACCCTCGCCATTTGGTATTAAACCATAAGAAGTATTCGTTTTGGCAAATGCATAGGTTAAACTGTCTATTAATACCGAAGAATTCTCTTTGTTTTTAAATAAACCTATTTGTTCCCCTG